>NZ_JAJBUX010000020.1 GCF_020860125.1 Cloacibacillus sp.
CTGTTATAACAGATATCAGCTTCTCACTAGAAATCAACCAAGTTAATGCTAAATAAATAAGATTTAGGTGATAGAGATGAATGTACCAGCTACTAAGTTTTATATTAAGCCGCTTAGAGAACAGGTTTGTGAGTATCTCAAGAAGGAAATCGGTTCGCACAATATCCGTCCGGGCGATATGATTAACCTGCGGCAGCTCAGCACGGAGTTGGGAATCAGCATCACGCCGCTGCGTGACGCACTGCTGCAGTTGGAGGGTGAAGGCATGGTGCATATTCTCCCCCGAAGGGGAATCATCCTGCGGGAATTTACCCTGAAAGATATCGAGAACTATTACGATACGCTGGCAACGCTTGAATGCCACGCGATGGGAAGCGCCATTTTCAACATAAACAAAGAACACTGCAAGGTCATGCGCGAGATAAACGCTCAGATTTTATCCTGCGCGTACACAAATGACTTTGACACGAGCAGGACGCTGAATAAAACATTCCATACGATATATCTTAATCTTGCTGACAACAGCTATATTCAGACGCTCTGGTCCAACACCTGGTCGCGGCTTTATTACTGCCCCACAAACATCGTTCATTCGATCGACTGGGAGATCGTCTGCTGCGACCAGCATGACCGGCTCATAGAGGCGATAGAGAAAAAAGATATGCATAAGATCACCAGCTGCATAAAGGATGAGCACTGGTCCTTTAAAAAACAAAAGGAATATATCCTTAGATACTATGATTTCGGCTCCGTCGACAAAACGGTGTCTAAAAAAGAGGAAACAAATATTGGCAAGGGGAGGAGGGCTGGCAGGCAGGTATTGTAGTAATGAATTGCTTTTTTAAATCATTTTATGAAACGGAGGAATATGTGGATGAAAGTGTTTGAAGAACGCCGTAAAAAAGCCTATCAATCTTTGAGGGAGGCCGGATTTGACCGGGCGCTGCTTGGTGACCCGATGTCAATCAATTATTTTACCGGCATTCATGTCACTCCCTATGAGAGGTTTTACGGCCTCGTGCTGGACGCGTCAGGGGAAACCTGTGTAATGGTAAATCCCGGCGTCGACAGGGGCTGCATGAAGGGACGCGTGCCGGAGCTCGTTTATACCGACACGGACGGACCGAAAGAGAGCATCGGCAAGGCGCTGGGAGAATGTTCTCGGCTGGCGGTAGAAACGAAATATTATTCTATGGCGGTCGGTGAAATTTTCAAGGAGCTGTGCGGAGATGTCCGGGATATCGGCGACGTCGTGGCGCGCCTGCGCATGATAAAGGACGAGGATGAAATCCGCATCATGCAGAGGGCGGCGGATATCGTGGACGAAGCTCTCGTTTATATCTCCGATAAGGTCTATGTGGGCATGACCGAAAAAGAACTCAACATGATGCTTTACGCGCACATGGCAAAGATACCTGGATTTGTGACGGATGAGTTTATCATCTTAGTACAGGGCGCGGAAAACTCCGCGAACCCGCACGGCGTCTCCGGTGATTATGCCTTTAAAGAGGGGGATATCATCCTGATCGATTTCTGTGCCTATTACGAACATTATTGGTCGGATATCACCCGCTGTTTCTTCGTGGGGCAAATAGGAAATCCCAAACTTGAAGAGATATATGACATCGCGAAGGGCGCAAATCTCGCCGCCATCGCTGCCGTGAAACCCGGTATCCCCGCTAAGGCAGTAGATGAGGCGGCAAGAAAATATATTACCGACGCCGGATATGGAGAATTCTTCCTGCATAGGACCGGGCATGGTTTAGGACTCAGCGTTCACGAAGAGCCCTATATCACGGACGTCAACGAGCTTATTTTAGAAGAGGGCATGACCTTCACGATCGAACCGGGTATATACCTGGAGGGTATCGGCGGTGTGCGGGTAGAGGATGATATCCTAGTCACGAAAGATGGGTGCAGGGTTCTCACGCATACCTCGAAAAATCTGCACGACCATATTTTAAAGTGTAAATAAAAAATTAATAAGGCAGCGAAAAAATACCATGAGGAGAACAACTATAATGGTGGCGGCTCATGCTGTAAAAGAGAGAGCCTGGGAACTCACTCTGTTTACATTACAGCATGCGCCTTTTACAGAACGTGCCGTTGCCACCTAGTTATAGTGTAACCGAATCCTCATTAAAATAAAAGGAGGATGTTACCTATGTCAACGCCAAGTATGGCTGCTAATGACAGCAGCCTTAAAAGAAACATGCCTACACTCCTTATCCTTATAGTATCCGGCGCCCTGATTTATGCTCTGCCATATTTCAGGTATTATTACTATGATGCTTTCGTGAAACTCTTCAACATCAATAACACGCAGATGGGGGTGCTGGGCAGCGCCTTCGGCGGTACGGCGATAATCGGATATATGTGCGGCGGCTTTTTTGCCGACCGCTGGCCCACCCGTTATCTGCTCACCATTTCACTGGTGGCGACAGGACTTCTAGGCTATCTGCTGCTCACCTACCCACCGTATCCTGTAGTGCTGGGGATACATCTTGCGCTTGGCATCACCTCGATAGTGACCTTCTGGAGCGCGCTTGTGAAGGCGATACGCTCACTCGCCAACTCCGACGAACAAGGAAGGGCCTTTGGACTTTTTGAGGGCGGCCGTGGGATCGTAAATATGGTACAGTCCGCAATAATCCTCTCCCTTTTCGGTTATCTCGCCTCAAAATTCAGCGACAAAACCGCGCTGTCGGCAATAATAACGGTGTACTCGACGGTATGCCTGCTGCTAGGGCTCCTTGTCTTTACGATGTATAAGGATCCGGCGGTGCGCGGCGGCGAAAAGATCGAGCTCTCAAAGAAGGTCTTTGAAAAAGAGATATTCCTAAAAGTCGCCAAGATGCCGACAACCTGGCTGTGCACAATAATAATCTTCACATCATACTCCACGATAATAAGCTACTTTTACATCACACCTTACGCGACGCTGGTATTTGGCACCTCTGCGGTTTTTGCCGCCGCGATGGGTTATTTCTCTCAGTACTGCCGCCCTGTAGGCTGTTTCGTAAGCGGCTTCATGGCCGATAAAATGGGGTCTTCTAAGATGCTGACTCTACTCTTCGTCATCATGACGGTCGGCCTCGTCGCCCTTGTCACGATGCCGGGGAAACCATCCATGGTCTGGATGCTTCTCGTCTTCTGCGCCGCTATCTATGCGTCGATGTACGGCATCCAGTCCCTCCATTTTGCGATCCTCGAAGAGGGAGACTACCCTCTTTCCGTAACGGGTGCCGCGACGGCCATCATTACCCCTCTTGGATACAGCACAGAGATGATAATGCCGATAATCGCCGGTATCTGCCTCGACTCATATAAGGGGGCGGCCGGTTACAAAGTCTTTTTCTCCATCCTCATTGCCTTGAGCGTTACAGGTTTTGTAACCTCCCTTATATGGCAGTACGTGACAAGGGAAAAAAGGGCATTGCTGAAGGCGCAGAAGCTCCAGAAAAAAGAGGCCGCCGCCGCTTCAGTCTAACCAAAGATTTCATAAAAACTATCAATTATATATCTTGCTAATGTATAAGGGGAGTTATTTTAAATACAAATAATTCCCCCCTAGGATTTGATTACCCATTTATCCGATAAATGGACAACATAGTTTCTCTGGTAAGGAGGATAAAATTATGACTTTTGAGAACAAGCTGCAAAAAATACACGATGCCTCTATGGGGCTGCTCGCTAAGAGCGGTATTCGTTATCCCAGCCCGACCGCCCTCGATATATTTAAAAAACATGGAGCAGATGTGGAAGGAGACATCGTCAGGATAGACGAATCCACTTTAATGAAGTATATCGACAAAGCGCCGGCAAGATTTACCATCGAGGCACGGAACCCTAAATATAACGTGGATATGGGAGGCGGCGGACATTATGCCGTACCGGCATATGGGTCGCCCTATGTTGAGGACTTTACGGGAGAGACGCGTTATTCCACCCTCAAAGATTTCATATATTTCTTAAAGCAGATAGAGGCGCTGGACGACTTTCATATCAACGGCGGCATTCTATGCCAGCCGAACGAATACGAGGCTGGCGTCGTTACCCTTCTTATGTGGTACGCGATACTGCGCGGCTCGGAAAAGGTCCCCTTCTGCCCCGCGGGAAATGAAAAAGAGACGCGGACAATGATGGAGATGGCCTGCAATCTGTTTGGCGGGCGGGACGAATTCAGGCGTTCGGCAAAGACCGTCTATCTTGTGGACAGCGTCTCTCCGCTGCAGATGGACGCGCGGACCGTCGACGTCATTCGGGTCCTCGCGGAATATCGTCAGCCGTTCTCGTTCACATCGGGCGTGATCACGGGACTGACGGGGCCGGTCACACTCGCCGGCGCAATAGCGGTAGGAAACGCGGAGATACTCTCAGGCATCGCGCTGGCGCAGATGATCGAGGAGGGAACTCCCGCGATATACGGCATTCCCGTCAGCGGAGCGGACATGCGGACCAGCCGCGCAGTGTTCGGCGCGCCTGAGATGTGCCTCGGCATTCGCTATGCCGCCAAACTTGCTAAATTTTACGGGCTTCCCAGCCGCGGCCCGGCGGCGATCTCAGACGCCGCCTATCCAAGCCAGCAATGCGCGTTTGAGTCGATGATGACTATGTCTGCCTGCTTTAACGAAGGACTCGATTTTCTGCTCCATACGGCTGGCTGTCAGGACAGTTTCAACTCAATGTCGCCTCAAAAATTCGCGGTGGACGTTGAACTGTTCCGCAGGATGAACTATCTTGACAGGGACATCGCGGTCGACGAAGACTCGCTTGCCGTGGCGCTGACGATGGAGACAGGACACGGCGGCAACTATCTGACCTGTGACCACACGCTGGCGAACTTTAAAAAATCGCTTTACATCCCTCAAATAGGCCTCCGCTACTCGTCCGACTTTGATAATGAATTTGACGCGCAGATAACAAAATTTCTCAAGAAAAACGTAAAAAAATATGCCGTCCCAAATATGGAGGCACACGATATCTCCGGCCTCAGGTCAACAGCCGCAGCTTCGGGGCTGCCGGAGGAATTCATGGACGCCGTTGAGCGGCTGCTGGAAGAGCGGTTCGAAACAATCTAGGCCGTCTGAAAAATAAGGAACTAAGGGGGAGGTAAAAGAGATGAACGAAAATATACTCAACGCGATCGCCGAAGCCGTGATGGACGGAGACGTGGCGTCAACCCAGAAAAATGTGGGCGCAGCAAAAGAACAGGGGATTCCCGCAGAGCGAATTCTGAACGACGCGCTGCTGAAAGGCATGAACGAGGTCGGAGAGCTTTTCCGAGACGGGGAGATGTTTGTGCCGGAGGTATTGGTATCCGCAAAGGCTCTCCAATCGGGGATAGAGATCATTCGTACCGAGCTGGCGAATTCCGGAGTGAAGAAAACAGGAAAAATACTCACCGTCACAGTCGAGGGTGACCTCCACGACATCGGGATTAAGCTTGTGGGGATGATGCTCGAGGGAGCGGGCTTTGAGGTGATCCACATGGGTGTGGACAAACCGGCCGAGGAGATAATAGAAAAAATCAAGCAGTGTGAGCCTGATATCTTAGCGATTTCGGCCATGCTTACCACGACTATGGCGAATATGAAGACCGTCATCGACGTAATTTCGGAGAAAGGACTGCGAGACAAAGTAAAGATCATGATCGGCGGAGCCCCTACCTCGCCCTCTTTCGCCGAGAAAATCGGGGCAAACTATTCGGCCGATGCAAGTTCCGCCGCCATCGTAGCTAAAAAGCTGATGGAAACGGTCTAAGGCACCGGATCGCGATGCAGGTTGACAAGATGAAGTCAATACACAGAAAAGATCTTGTATTCAAAGCGCTGAGGTGTGAGGAGACGGAGCGCGTCCCCTGGGTACCGTTCACAGGGGTACACTGCGCGAAACTGATAGGCATGGATGCCGCGGAATTTCTCGCCTCACCGGAGAATATCGTACGCGGCGTCACATTGGCGGCGGACAAATACCTTGCGGACGGAATTTGCGCCGTCTTTGACCTTCAAATAGAGGCGGAGGCTCTGGGATGCTCGCTCAAGTGGTCAAAGAACAATCCCCCGGCGGTCTCTTCCCATGTCCTCGAGAACAAAGTTATTGAAGAACTCCCCGAATTTACGCGGGAATTGGGACGTATTCCATGCGCGCTTAAAGCGACTGAAATGCTCAAAGAAAAAATCGGCGCGGACACCGCGGTTTTCGGCCTCATCTGCGGTCCGTTCACACTGGCTTTGCATCTGGCCGGAGCGGATTTTCTCACGGATATGATCGAACAACCCGATAAAGCCAAAGCGCTGCTCGATTACTGCGCCGAAGTAGCGAGAAAAATGTCTATCTGGTACCTTGAAGCCGGAGCCGATGTGGTGGCGCTGGTAGATCCTATGACAAGTCAAATATCGCCGCGGCATTTCAAAAAATATGTGATGTCGACCGTAAGACCCGCGATCGAAGAGGTAAAGGCGAGAAATGGGTTCGTAACCCTCTTTTGCTGCGGAGACGCCACTAAGAACATCGAGCTCATGATGCAGTGCGGCCCGGATGGAATCGCCTTCGACGAACAGGTAAGCCTTTCGGCGGCAAGAGAACTTTCCTGCAAGTATAACGTTGCCGTCGAGGGAAGCCTGCACCTCACGACGACGCTCCTCTTCGGCAGCCCGTGGGAATGCGCCGAAGACGCGCGCAGATGCCTGCAGGAGGGCGGAGTCAAGGGCTTCATACTTTCCCCAGGCTGCGACATTCCCTTTGACACGCCGGAATATAACCTGGAGGCGGTGGGAAGATTTGCGGTGCTGAACGAGACCCCCGCGAAAGAGAGCGGCTTTACACCTCTTGAAGAGGCGCTGGCTTCGTGCGATATGGCCGCTGAAGGGTTTGAGGACGTAACAGCGGAGCCGGGGAAACTATTCGTTGAAGTGGTGACGCTCGATTCGGAGGGATGCGCCCCATGCCAATATATGATGGAGTCGCTTTACAGAGTCAAAGACCGCTACAAGGACAGGCTCGTCTACCGTGAAACTCTGATCAAAAGTCTCGCCGGCATAAAGAGAATGGGCGCTCTTGGGGTGAAAAACCTACCGTCGATGCTGATAAACAACGAACTGGTCTTTGACAACATCGTTCCGTCAGATGAAAAACTGATCAAAGAACTCGATAAGAGGCTGGAAATTAATTAAAGACGACAAATATTTCGTTGGGGGAGGATGATAACAATGACATTGACAGGATACTTCTGGTTCATCATGGCGTACATTTTAGTGGTAGTCGGCTATGGCCTCTATATAGCTAAGACACAGGTCAAGACCAACGAAGAATTTGTTACCTGCGGACGCAGGCTGCCGCTGTGGGTGGTCGTTGGAACCCTGATTGCGACTTGGTACGGCGGCGGCGGTATTACCGGCACCGCAAACCTCGTCTACAGCAGGGGGCCGTGGGCGGGGCTGATTTACGAGCTCGCTACGCCGGTAGCGATTATTCTGGTCCTCTTCCTCGCCGGAAAGATCAGGGAAAACAGGAATATAACCATTCCGGAGTTATTTAGAGAGAGATACGGCGACTACGCGGCCGTACTGGCGACTATCTTTATAGTCCTTGCCTACATAGGGATTTGTTCATACCAGTTTAAGGGCGCGGGATACGTCTTGAACCTAATGACAGGCCTCTCCGTTGAGAGCGGCACCCTTCTGGCCGCGGCGGTAATAATCATCCTATCCGTTACCGGAGGACTAACCTCGGTCGCCTATACCGACGCCATCAGCGCCATCTTTATCTTCTGCTCGATGGGGGTCGCGGTGCCGGTCCTTTTATCTCAGACAGGCGGTTTCTCCGGCCTGATATCCCAGATTCCACCCGACCATCTTTCCATTTCAAGCGGAGATAAATTTATAGACACAATCGGCTATGGGGTGGCTACACTGTTCCTGGCCATGGGCGACCAAAACCTCTTTATACGCTTCGCGGCCGCTAAAGATAAGGTAACGGCGACCAGGTCGGCCTTTCTATTCATCGTCATCAGCACAATACTTTCCTGCATGACTGTATTCATAGCGATGAACGCGATCCCTTTCCTGCCCGGAATAAAACCGGACACCGCCCTTCTCGCGGTCTCTATGTACAGAATGCCGTTCTTCCTTGGAGGATGCGTGCTGGCCGCGGCGGTCTCCTTTATGATAACAACGGGGGACTCGTTCCTGCTCTCGGCGGGAACAAACCTGACACACGACGTTCTGGAACCGTACGTCATGAAAGGGTGTTCCGATGCCCTGAAGCTAAAGACAATAAGAATTCTCATTGTAGTCTGCGGCATCCTCTCATATGTCCTCATCACCACCTTCAGGGATATACTGGGAATCATCATGTACGCATACACGATTTATGGCGCCGCCATAACCCCGGCGCTTGTAGCCGCCCTCTGCTGGCCGCGCGTTACAAGACAGGCGGGGCTCGCTTCCATAATAGCCGGAGGCGGCGGGACGTTGGTTTGGGAGCTCCTACTTAAAGACAGATTTTTAAACTTGGACAGCACTCTCGTTGCCGTGCCATTTTCCATCATCGTGCTAATCGTCGTCACATTCCTTACACAGCCAAAAGATTCAGAGAGCACAGGGGGAAAATAAGATGTTCACTAAAATCAAGTGCGGGAAGTTATACGACGGGGTCACTCCGCGCCTCTGGGAGAATAAGGAAATACTTATCGAAGACAATGTGATCAGGGAGGTAGGTTATGGCCTGCCGGAGCCGCAGGGAGTCGAGATCAGGGATCTTTCTGAACTGACCGTCACTCCTGGAATGATTGACGGCCATGTACACCCGCAGTTCTTTGATTATCGGGAACTTTACAACGAGTATGTCTGCCTGTCGGATGGATACCGTGCTTTGGCGACGGCCTCCTGCGCTAGAAAGACCCTCTTGGGAGGTTTCACGACCATACGGTCAATGGGATGGTTCTCCGAGGCATACGAACTTGACGTGAAACGTGCTATTGAAGACGGAAAAATCGAGGGTTCCAGACTTGTGGTGGGATCGCACTTTCTCTGCACACCAGGAAGCGCGGGAGATTCCAGCCAATCGCTCTCGGCCAACCCATATTTGAGCGACTATCTCATGAAAATGTGTCCTACCTGCGGCAGCGGCGCTGACTTTTTTACCAATGTGGTGCGGCGGGAGAAAAAGATGGGATGCGATTTTATAAAAATCTTCGGCTCCGGCGGGTTCGCCACACCTTGCGACGACCCTGAGGATATACAGCTCAACGACAGTGAGTTCAACGCCATCTTCAGTACGGCGAAGGAGCTGCGGATTCCCGTAACGGCACACGTATACGCCCCGGTTATGATGAAAAAACTCCTGAAATATAACATCTTCTGTATGGAACATGGAGCGCTCATGGACGATGAAACCGCCCGTATGATAGAGGGAAGCGGAGTCTACCTTGTACCGACCTTTATGCCTTATGAGGACATTGTCAATCCCAACGAAGAGAGCCTCTCTAAAAAGAGTGATTTTTTCAGAAGAAAATTGGAAAAATATCAGCGCAGGCTTCAGGAGGGCAGGGAGATAATCATCAACAGCAAAATAAAACTTGGCTATGGGACAGACATAGTTGACGTCTACAATAACTATGAATCCGGATGGGAATACAACTGCTGGCTAAAAAACGGTGTCGATCCGTTCCGCGCGCTGGAAGCGGCTACCAGTATCAACGCCGAAATATGCGGAATAAGCGACAAACTTGGAAACATTACGCCGGGTAAACTGGCCGACATCTCCGGATGGAAAAGAGACCTGCTTAAAGATCCCGACGCGTTGAGAGACTGCGCCTTCGTTATGAAAGACGGCGTTGAATATCTTACGGAGAGCAGAGTTTGATTAAAAAGGATCGATCCTAATCATAAAATGCGGAAAGTATCGCCAACCGTTAAGGTACGCTCCACAACCAACGGCAGGCATACTGTCCGCATTTATAAATTAGGCAGGCTGTCACAGACCTTCAGTAATTCCACGATGAAGACTATTCGTGGATCGTTTCCTCAATGAAATAGACCCCTGATATTTTTCGCAATCTAATGCACACCGCCCGGCAAAGAATAACCTTACCCAGGATAATAAATGACCATGCTCAGCCGGCAGATTTCGTTGCCGGTGTTTTTGTAGCTGTGGGGGCCGTCGGATTTGAAGCGCAGGGAGGAGCCGCGTGTGATGGCGAAGGTCTCCCCGTTGACGGAGACGCTGAGTTCGCCGGAGAAGGCGGTGATGAATTCCTGCGTACCAGCCGGATGCGGTTCAGCCTCCAGGCGGCCGCCGGGGTCTATTTCGATGTAGAGCATCTCGAAACGACGCGCGGCGTCAAAGGGGAAGACCGGAAAGTCGCGGTAGAGGCCGCCGTCCTCAAGTAAAGGCTCCACGCGTTTTATGTCGACCACCTCATAATCTTTTTCCGGGCGTGTCATCAGGTCGGTAAACGATATTTTCAGGCCGTTGGCGATCTTCCAGACGGTCGATACGGTGGGGTTGGCCTCTCCGCGTTCTATCTGGCCCAACATACTTTTGCTGACGCCGGAGAGCTTCGCCATCGCCTCCAGGCTCAGCTTCCGCTCCTCGCGAAACCGCTTTAGGTTGTCGGCGACGACCGAATTGATATTTTCCATTGGAGCTACCTCCAGCTTATTGACAATATATCGCACGTTATGTATAGTATATTCACCTAAGGACAGTATAACGTCCAATTGCATTCATTATAACATACGAAATAGAGAGGCAGTGACCATTATGAATTTCACGGCGTTTTTCTCATATGTAATCCTTACCGCCATTACTCCGGGGCCGAACAACATCATGTCGATGTCCAACGCGAGCCGGTATGGTTTCAGAAGGTCCCTGCCCTTTAATTTCGGCGTCTTCGCGGGCTTTATCGTCGTGATGTCAGTCAGCGCTCTTTTCAGCTCGCTGCTCTATAACGTCATGCCCTCCGTCAAGCTCTTCATGCTCTGCGTCGGCGCGGCCTACATCTTCTGGCTCGCCTGGACGGTATGGCACGACACGCCGCACGGGGGAGACGATAGACAGGTAAATACCAATACGTTCCTCTCCGGAATGACGCTGCAGTTCGTCAACGTGAAGGTCATCCTCTACTGTATAACGACGATGTCCTCGTTCATCCTGCCGCATTATCACGGGCTGCCGGTCATCGCGGCCTTCGTCGTATTCCTCGCCTTCGTCGGCTTCGCCTGCACGCTCTGCTGGGCGGCCTTCGGCGCGCTCTTTGAGATACTTTTCAAAAGATACAGCCGTCCGGTGAATGCCGTCATGGCGCTGCTGCTCGTCTACTGCGCCGTTTCAATGCTGCTGGAGATTTAAACGGCTGATTTTTCCACGTCGCCCAAGATAAAACAGAGGCGTTTGTCCCGCCGTGTAAATAATTTTTATTGACTTTTATATCCCTTAAAGGTATTTTTGAGGAATTATAGAGGGAGGTGGCGTTACCATGAAGGAATGTATGGAGTCAAAGAATCTGCATCTGCGGCTGAGGAAGGTCGCCGGACAGGTGAACGCCGTCGAACGGATGATCGACGAGGACGTACCCTGTGAGAATGTCCTCATCCAGATCAACGCGGCGAAGAACGCGCTGCATAAGATCGGGCAGATAGTACTCGAGGGACACCTCAGGCACTGCGTGCGCCGCGGCATAGAGAACGGCGACGCCGAAAAGACGATCAGCGATTTCATTAAGACCCTCGAACATTTTTCACGCATGTCATAAAAAATCTCCTCCGCTGTCTTGACAATCTCTTTTTTTCTGATATACATATACCTATACGGGTATATGTATATCAGAAAGGAGTTCTTGATATGAAAGAGCGGCACAAAATAGAGCGGGAAAACAGAGATAACCATGAGCACGGGCATAGCTGCCGGAACGAACATGAGCATGACCACGGCCATGAAGACGAAGAGATGGGCTGCGGCCACTCTCACGGAGAGGGCGGCGGCGTTAAGGGGACGCTGATACAGTTATGCGCCGCCTTTGCGATAGCGGCGGCGGCCGCCTTCGCGCCGCTTCCGCAGTATGTCAGAGCCGCGGGGTTCGCCACGGCCTATCTGCTCGCGGGATGGCGGGTGCTTCTCGCGTCGCTGCGCAATATTTCGCGCGGCAAGATATTTGACGAAAATTTCCTGATGTCCGTCGCCTCGCTGGGAGCCTTTGCCATCGGAGACATGGCGGAGGCGGTGGCGGTAATGATCTTTTACGGCATCGGCGAGATGCTCCAGGACTCCGCGGTGGCGAAGTCAAAGCGCAGTATCGAAAGCCTGATGGATCTGCGCAGCGACTACGCCAGCGTACTGCGCGGCGGCCAACTGGTACGGGTCGCTCCAGAGGAGGTCATGGTCGGCGAGACGGTCTCCGTCCGCCCGGGGGAGAAGATCCCGCTCGACGGCACCGTGGTCTCCGGCACCTCTTTTCTTGACACAAGGGCGCTCACCGGCGAATCGGTTCCCCGCCGCGCCGCGCCGAACGACGAGGTGCTTTCCGGATCCGTCAGCACCGACGGAGCGCTGGAGATACGCGTGACAAAGCCCTTTTCGGAGTCCGCCGTCTCAAAGATTCTGGAGCTGGTGCGCGGCGCGGCGGCCAAAAAGTCCGCAACAGAGAGGTTCATCACAAAGTTCGCGCGCTGGTATACGCCGACCGTCGTCGCCCTCGCGGTGATGGTGGCGCTGCTGCCGCCGCTCGCGGGCTACGGAAGCTATTCGGTATGGTTCTATAAGGCGCTCTCTTTCCTCATCATCTCGTGCCCCTGCGCCCTCGTCCTCTCAATCCCGCTCAGCTTTTTCGGCGGCATCGGCGGCGCGGCGAGGAACGGAATTCTCGTAAAGGGAAGCACATATCTTGAGACGATGAGCAAACTTGGCACTATCGCCTTCGACAAGACGGGAACGCTGACGCGGGGCGTCTTTAAGGTCACTGAGCTGCTGCCGGCCGACGGCGTTTCGCAGGATGAGCTGCTCCGGTACGCGGCGGCGGCCGAGGCGCAGTCTAATCATCCCATCGCGAAATCTATCATGACGGCCTTCGGCGGCGGGACGCCGGAGAGAGCCGAAGTGCGGGAGATCGCGGGCATGGGCGTCGAGGCCCGCACCAAAGAGGGCGTCGTCCGCGCCGGAAATGTCAAGCTCATGAAGAGCATCGGCATCGAGGGTCTGAGGGAATATGCCAAATCGGCGGTCTATGTCGCCCTTGACGGCAAATTTCTCGGCACGCTGCTGGTCGCCGACGAACTCAAGCCGGGAGTGCGCGCGGCAATGGACGACCTGCGCGCGGCGGGTGTCTCGCGCCTCGTAATGCTGACGGGCGACAACCTGGCGATCGCGGAGGAGACGGCGGCGGAGGCCGGGATGGACGCCGTTAGCGTGGAGCTGCTGCCGCAGGATAAGACGGCGGAGCTGGAAAGGTTGATGGCGGGCGAAGAGAATAAGACCGCCTTTGTCGGCGACGGAATCAACGACGCGCCGGTCCTCACCCGCGCCGATATCGGCATCGCGATGGGCGGCATCGGCTCGGACGCGGCGATAGAGGCGGCGGACGTGGTGATCATGACTGACGAGATCGATAAGATTGCGGCGGCCATCAGAATCGCCGTCAAGACGAAGTGGATAGTGTGGGAGAATATCGTGATGGCCCTCGGCTTCAAGATCGCGGTGATGCTGCTGGCGGTCTTCGCCGACGCCTCCGTCTGGTTCGCGATCTTCGCCGACGTCGGAGTGGCGCTGCTCGCCGTGGTGAACGCGCTGCGGGCTCTCAAAGCGCCTGCGGTGCGAAACGGCGGTGAAAGGGAGCGCGAAAAAGGCGCGGAACCCTGCCCCGCGGCATAGGAGGCCGCGCAGCTTAGGTAAGAAAAAACAGGAGGGAGACGCTTGGGCAAAGCCCACCGTCTCTCTCTGATTTTACCGTAACATCCGGCCCGGCCGCCGGGCGGCTAAGGGCCGGCGCGTACCGACGGCGCGGCGTCAGATAATTTCTATATGGCACATCCGCATCGTCTCCAGCGCTGCCTCATGGCTCGTTCTCGTTACGCCGGCGCAGCAGCGGGGATCGACCTTGAACGTCGCCTCGGGAAAGTTCGCCTTGAGCAGAAGCGCGTTGCTGACGACGCAGATGTCGGTACAGAGCCCCACGATATGAAAGGTGATGTCCGCCTCGGAGAGCGGCTCATGCCGGGACAGCGCCGCGCGGATGATATCGGGAAGCGCGACGCTGCCGAAGGTCGACTTTTCGACGGTGGCGACGCCGCCGCGCGAGGCGCAGCCGCTGAGTTCGGGGATGATCTCCGCGCCCCATGTTCCCCTGACACAGTGCGGCACGGGGAGATGGCGTCCCTCGTTCGTCTCCATGTAGTCGTCCTCGTGGGTGTCTTTCGTGAAGAAAAGCCGCTCAGCGCCGTTTTCAGTGATAAACTTGTCCACCGCGGCAACGACATTCGGCACGATGGCGCGCACCATATCGCCGCCGAGGCTGCCGCTCACAAAGTCGTTCTGCATATCGACGACGACCATCAGTTCAATTTTTTCGCTCATTCATATCCTCCCTTTCGGCGAACGCAGCCGCCGTTTTTTAGAACATCAGCGCGGTCTCGGTATCCCCTTTTCACAGGGGACGCCGACCTGGCACTTGCCGCAGCCATAACGGACCCTCGCGTGCGGGCCGTGAGGCGGGCGTGTCGAAGCCTTGACAAAGGCGCCGCAGATATCGTGGTCCTTTCCGAGGGCGACGCCCCTCGCCGCGTCTATCGCCTCCGCGGGGCAAAGCCTCTGGCAGGCTCCGCACATCGTACAATACTCATAAGGCGATTCATATTTTCGCGGCGTCGCCGGAATTTCGGCATCGGTGATGAGGCTGCCGAAGCGCCCGGCGATCCCCCTCTCGGTGATAAGCCCCTTCGAGAGGCCGAAGGTGCCGAGGCCGCAGATATAGGCGGCGTGCCGCTCTGACCAGTTGGAGGCGTAGGGGGCCAGCATCTTGAAACGGGCGTCGGTGGTTGGGAAGACGGCTGCGGCCCCCTCACCTTCCAGGAAACCTTTGAGATATTCGCCGAGCGCGGCGATGGCCATCTGTCCCTCGATGCGTGCGTGGAGCCACTCGTCGGAGGGCTGCGCGCGCTCCTCGCGGTTCGTGCTCCTTACGGTCTCCATAAAGGGGAGAAAGAAGGAGATAACGGAACGCGCCCCCGGGAGCCAGTCGTGCGGCAGCATCGCCTCGGGGTGCAGCACCTCGGCGCGGCGCAGCTCCGCGAAGGCGGGATCATCGGCCGCCGCCGCGCCTAACAGCGGCTCATCGTATATTCGCATCCCCGCCAAATCGGGTCGCAAAGCATCTTCGGCAGCTACATAGTTGACCGCCCCGTTCATAAACTCCGCCGCCGCAGCGGCGATTTTTTCCAGAAACATCATCTTTCGTACCTCCCCTGGCGCAGGCGTAAAAGCTCCGCTTCGCCTTGGATATTTATCGTTACAATTATAGTTCATTTTCCCGCTTTAAAATATTCCAGGGCGAAGTCGATAAAGCGGCGCGCGGCGGCGGGGAGCGTCCGCTTGTTTCTGTAGGCCAGCGCCGTCGTGCGCTCCACCGGCGGGGCGATATGGAGCGCCGAAAGCCTGCGGCTGTCGTTTTTAAGGACAAGTTCATAGAGGATGGCGACGCCGAGCCCCTGTTCGACCATCGAGATGACGGTGTAGTCGTCGGTGACCTTATAGTGGATATCGGGGGTCAGCCCCTTCCTGCGGAAGGCGTCCAGCGCCACGCTGAAATCTCCCTCGTCGAGAAGTATCAGCGGCTCCTTTGAGAGCTCTTCCAGCGTCACGCTCCCATTTTGCGCAAGCGGATGCCCCGGAGGCAGCGCCGCGAGCATCTCGTCCTTACGCAGCGGAATCACCGTCAGCCCCTTCACCTCGTTGTAACAGGTAAAGCCGAAGTCCACGCGTCCGTCGGATATCCACTCCTCGATACCGCGGTAGTCCCCCTGCAGCAGCTCGAAATGCACGAATGGATATATCTTCCGGAATTCGTTCATGAGCTTAGGCAGCCAGCTGCGGCTCACGCTCGTGAAGGTGCCGATCCTGATGTTCCCTCCCATCAGCCCCTGCATTTCGTCGTACTTCATACGCAGTTCGCGGTGGGCGCTGTATATCGAACGGATATAGGGCAGGTACTGTTCGCCGTCCGCGGAGAGCGCCGCCCCGCCCTTATCGCGCCGCAGCAGCACGGCGGAGAGCTCCTCTTCGAGCGTGTGGACCATCTGGCTGACCGCCGACTGCGTGTAGCCAAGTTCATCCGCGGCCCGCGTAAAACTGCCGCACTCCACTACTTTGACAAAGACTTCGTATCTATTCATTTCGCGCTCCATTTAACATTAGTCTTACTAATATATTTATTATAAAGATTCGTTGGACTGCTTGCAATAAAAGCTGTAAAAATTGAGACAGCGGTGAGAAATATGAGACTTCGGGGGGAAAGAAATGTCAAAAAGAGATCTCTATTACTTTTCAAAGGGAATGCGCGACGCGATACCTATCCTGCTGGGATATATCGCGGTATCTTTTACCCTCGGCATCGGCGCCAAGAACGCCGGACTCAGCCCCTTTCAGGCGCTGCTGAGCGCGTTGACGCAGAACGCCTCCGCGGGGCAGTTCGCAGGCTATTCCCTCATCGCCGCGGGAGCGGGCTATCTTGAGGTCGTGATCATGATAGTCGTCGCGAACGCGCGTTACCTGCTGATGTCCTGCGCAATGAGCCAGAAGATCTCCCCCAAGACCCCTCTGCGCCACCGTATGCTGCTCGCGGTGGACATCACGGATGAAATATTCGGCCTTTCGGTAGCGCAGCCAAGACGCCTCAACCCCTTTTACACCTACGGCATGGTCGCCGCGGCGGCTCCCGGCTGGGCCTTCGGCACCTTTTTCGGCGTCATCGTCGGCAACGTTCTGCCGCAGAACATCGTCACCGCGCTGAGCGTGGGGCTGTTCGGCATGTTTATCGCGGTCATCGTGCCGCCGGCGCGCAAGAATTTCGTCATCGCCCTGCTCATCGTCGTCTCGATGGCGGCAAGCTTCGCCTTCTCGCGCCTCTCCTTCATCGAACTCTCGGCGGGGATGCGCACGATAGTCCTCACGGTCGCCATCTCCGGCGCCGCGGCCTTCCTCTTCCCCCTGAATGAGGAGAGACGGGCAAATGCCGCGTAACGTATATCTTTACCTGCTGATAATGGCGGCGGTGACCTATCTCATCCGCGTGCTGCCGCTCACCGTCATCCGCGGCGAGATAAAAAATAAAAGGGTGCGCGCCTTTCTCTATTACGTCCCCTACGTGACGCTCGCAGTGATGACCTTTCCGGCGATAATCGACGCCACCGGCAGTCCGCTGACCGCCGTAGCGGCGCTTATCGCGGCGGTGGGGCTCTCCTGGTTCGGCGGCAGTCTGCTGCAGGTCTCAATACTATCCTGCGCCGTAGTCTTCATCCTCGACAAATTTGTACCTTAGCTTTTCAGAGGAGATACCTCCTCTTTCACATATACAGGAAGCGGGCGGAAAATTTTTCCGCCCGCTTTCGCTTTGCCGCCGCGCGAACGGCCCTGCCGTCACCGGCGCTGAAAGAGTCTCTTTGTCTTCATAAAGTCAATAAAATCGCGCTGTACCTGTGAGGCAGCGCCCGCCTTTTTGTAGGACAGGTAGATGTCGCGCGAAGCCTCCGGACCCGTAAGGCGGTAGAAGAATACCTTATCCGATGGCGGGAGGCAGTCAAGGATAGTATCGCGCACAAAGGCAATGCCCTTTCCCTCACAAACGAGATAGTAGGCTGTCATAATCTGTTCGAGATACATCGATACCTTCGGCGTGAATCCGGCCTCTTTGCAGATCGCGAAGCTGCGTCGGTAGAGATCGTTTCCCTTTTTCAGTATGAGAAAGGCCTCATCGGAAAAGCTAGCCGGAGAGACTGGAGGCTTGGTTGGTTCCAGGCGGCATTCCGCCGCCAGCGCCTCGAATGTGTAGCGGTACTCCGCCAGTTTTTTGTTTATTTCATAGGAGGAGGGCACGGCGATAATTATATTTTCCTCCGTCCAGACTATGGATTCGAAGGTATTTTTGTCAAGAGGCTCCGCCTCGAGCAGAAAGTCAATGCCCCCGTCTTTCAGCCGTTCCGAGAGCAGGGCGCTGCTGCCCTCCGAGAGAGTCACCATTATCCGCGGACAGCACTCGCGAAAGGATTCCACAAGGTCGGGCAGCACATAGGAACAGAAGAACATCGAACTGCCGATATTGAGATGCAGCGCGCCGCTCTGCGAAAGCCCCGCGAAGTGTTCGCGCATATCGTTTTCTATCGCCATGATTTTTTCGGCTGATTTTATGTAATATTCCCCCGCCTCGGTAAGACTCACGGGATTCGTGCTACGGTTGAAGAGCGGCAGACCGACCTCCTGCTCAGCGCGCTTCACCGTCGCGCTCAGCGAGGGCTGTGAGATGAAGAGCCTGCGCGCGGCCTTTGAGAAACTCCTCTCGAGGTACACCGTGTATATATATTCCATATCTCGTAACATCATGCTACTCCTCGCCGTGAACCGGCCTCATAGAAAAAATCATATAACATGATAAGAATATATGTATTTTACCGCAAAGGGACTTATTGCTAACATAATTATCAGAAAAAAGAGATTACCGCCAAAGCGAATGATTAAAAAACGTATGGAAGGGGAAAATAGATGAGAAATTTCACAGCATCGCGGGTGGAGACGCTGACGCCCTCAGGGATTCGCAAAGTAAATGAACGCGCTCTCGCGATGGAACGCGCGGGGGAGCGAATCATCCATTTTGAGATAGGCCGTCCCGACTTCGACACGCCGGAGTATATAAAGAGGGCGGCGGTGAAGAGCCTGGAAGAGGGGGAGGTCTTTTACACCTCAAACTTCGGTCTCATGGAGCTGAGAGAGGCCGTCGCCGGCAAGCTCAAAAGAGAGAACGGCATCACCTGCGCTGCGGAAAACGTCATCGTGACCGCGGGTCTCTCCGAAGCCGTATTCGATCTGCTCTGCACAATTCTCAACGAAGGCGACGAGCTGCTGGTGCCAGACCCGGTGTGGCTGAATTATCTCAACGTGCCGGCGCTGCTCGGCGCGCGAGCCGTCCCCTATTCGCTGACGGAGGAGAATGGCTTTGAACCCGACCTGGACGAAATACAAAAAAATATCTCCCCCCGGACGAAGGCGATCGTCATCGTGACGCCGAACAACCCCACAGGCGGCGTGCTTTCCCGCGAAAAGCTTTCGGCCCTCGCCGGGATCGCCGCCGCAAACGACCTGCTGGTGATATCGGACGAGATATACGAGCGTCTAGTCTATGACGGCGCGCGTCCGGTGAGCATCGCCTCTCTGCCAGGTATGGCGGAGCGCACGGTGACGCTGAACGGTTTTTCAAAGGCCTATTCAATGACGGGCTGGCGCATCGGATACGCCGCCGCGCCTAAGGAAATCGTCGCGGCGATGAACAAAATTCACCAGCATAACACCACCTGCGCGCCCTCCTTCGCGCAGCGGGCGGCGATTGCGGCGCTCCGAGAAGAGCGGGATGAGGTGGCGCTGATGGTGCGCGAGTACCAACGCCGCCGCGACTACGCCGTCGCCGAGATAAACGGGATGGAGGGCGTAAGCTGCCTGCCGCCGAAGGGCTCCTTCTATATCTTCATCAATGTGAAAAAACTCGGCATATCCTGCGCGGAGGCCGCCAATTACCTGCTTGCAGAGGCGAAGATCGCGCTGGTGCCTGGCGGCGTATTCGGGAAAAACGGCGAAGGATATCTTCGCATGAGCTTCGCCAACAGCCTGAAAAATATCGCCGAGGGCTGCGAAAGAATGAAAAAGGCGCTCAAAGAGCTGGCAGCAAATAAAAAATAGAGACGGGAGGAATTTATCAATGAGATTTGTAACATACCGAAAAGAGGGCGAAGAAAAGGCGGGGATCGTGACAAAGAGCGGCATCCTGCCCATGGCGGCGCTGAGCGAAGCCGCGGGGTTCGCGCCGGAGACGGAGATTTTCGCGCTCATCGAAAAGGAACAGATACCCCAACTGACAAAATGGTATAACGGCGGCGGCAGGGAGGAGGCCGAAAGACTTGCCCCCAAAAAGGCCATCCCCTTTGCAGAGGTCGTATACGGCCCGCTGTACCGCAACCCTCCGCGTATCTTCGGCATCGGCCTCAACTACAAAGACCACGCGGGAGACCTCGGCGAAAAGACGCCCGCCGTCTTCCCCGGAAGTTTCTACAAACCAGCCTCCTGCATCGTCGGCCCGGGAGACGACATCTGTATCCCCGCGCTGCCCGAGGCGCAAAAGACGACGGCGGAGGCGGAGCTCGGCGTCATCATCGGCAAAAAATGCAAATTCATCGAAGAAAAGGACTGGCAGGAATACATCGTCGGCTACACGACGGTCCTTGATATGACGGAGGAGTCGATACTGCGTCTCAATCCGCGCTATCTCACCATCGTCAAGGGATTCGACAGCTTTTTCAGCTTCGGCCCGCAGCTGGTGACTCCCGACGAAGTGCCCGATGTCCTCGCTCTCGAGGTGGCGACCGTCCACAACGGCGAGGTCCACGCGAAAAACACCGTGGCCAATATGACCTTCCCGCCCTCGAAACTTGTGGCGCTCATATCGCATATGCAGGGCTGGCTGCCGGGCGACATCTTATCAACCGGCACGCCGCGCGCGGTGCATATCCAGGAGGGCGACCGTGCGGAGTGCCGCATCACCGGCCCCGGCGGCTTCTCCTTCGAGCCGCTCGTGAACCCCGTAATAGACCTGAAACTAAAAAAGTAAAATACCTATAAGGAGGAATATAAAATGGAACTCGGACTCAAAAATAAATGCGCTCTTGTAATGGCCTCAAGCAGCGGCTTGGGCAAGGCGATCGCGGCGGAGATGGCGCGCGAAGGCGCGAAGGTGATGCTCTTCTCTCCCTTTGAAGAGCAGCTCAAAGAGGCGCAGGCGGATATCTTCAAAGAGACCGGAAGCCGGCCAGAATATTTCGTCGGCAGCATCACCAATCCAGAGGATATAAAAGAGCTGGTCAAGGAGACGGAGAAAAGGTGCGGCCCCGTCTACGCGCTCGTCAACAATACCGGCGGCCCCAAGCCAGGCCCCTTCGACGCCTTTGACGACGCGGCCTGGCAGGAGGCCTTCGAACTCTGTCTGCTCTCCTATATCCGCGTCATCCGGGAGGTACTGCCGCAGATGCGCGCCAACGGAGGCGGAAGGATACTGAACTCCACCTCTTCGTCGGTGAAGGCCGTGCTCGACAACCTCATACTCTCAAACACCTTCCGCATGGGAGTCGTAGGCCTCGCGAAGACCCTCTCGCAGGAGCTCGGCAAAGACAACATCCTGGTCAACGTCATCGCCCCCGGGCGGATCGGCACGGCGCGTATCGACCAGCTCGATAAGATACGCGCGGAGAAGCAGGGGCTCAGCGTCGAAGAGCTCCAGAAAAAGGCCTTCGCCGGCATTCCTCTCGGACGCTACGGGAGGCCGGAAGAGTACGGCAAGCTGGCGGCCTTCCTCTGCTCTGCGGCAAATACCTTCATCACCGGTCAGACAATTCTCGTCGACGGCGGCATGGTGAAGGCGATATAATAATATGATAGATAAATAAAAGGAGGATGACGGCGATGGGCAAAAAAATAATCGTTCTCAACGGAAGCCCGAGAGCGAACGGAAATACGGCGGCGCTTGCCGCGCGCTTCATAAAGGGCGCGGAGTCAGCGGGACATGAAGTCAGGCTCTTCGATCTGCAAAAGATGGATATCAAACCCTGCCTTGGCTGCTGCACGGGCGGCAAAGACCCTAAACACCCCTGCGTACAGCGCGACGGCATGGATGAGATATATCCAGCCTTCATGGAGGCGGATATCGTGGTGCTGGCCTCGCCGATGTACTTCTGGAGCTTCACGGCGCAGCTCAAAGCGGCGATCGACCGCAGCTTCGCGGTGACGGAGCTTGATCCGAACTACAGACCGCCGCATAAAGAGTGTGCCATGCTGATGGCGGCGGAGGGCGACAGCGAATCGAACTTCGCGCCGGTAAAGGATTTCTACGCGAGCCTGCTCGGACATCTGGGCTGGAAAGATCTCGGCATGGTGCTGGCCGGCGGCGTCATGGCCCCCGGAGACATCGAGGGACACCCCGCGCTCGAAGAGGCCGAAGCCCTGGGAGCTTCGATAAAATAACAAACCGGCGGCGGGGCCTCCCGAAGGAAATCCCCGCCGCGCATCACCGCTATCCATACGTCTGACAAACAATCCGCTTACACACCTTCAACACTCCCGCATAAAACCGCACAGGCCGAACAGGGCGAAATCAGCCGCCGCTGTTGGCCCGCTGCCTAAGCATGTCCCATGTCTTACACTAAAAACCCAATAAGAGGGAGAAATCATTATGAAAAAAATGAATCTCAGCGCAAAAATCTTTATCGGCTTCGGCATTGGCATCGTCCTTGGACTGATATTCGAAGATAAAGTGCTAATTCTCAAACCAATCGGCGATCTTTTCCTGCGCCTCATCAAAATGCTTGTCGCGCCGCTTATCCTCTGCTCCATCACGGCCGGCGTATGCAGCATCGGCGATATAAACAGGCTTAAACGGATAGGGACAAAGACGCTTCTTTACTTCATCATCACAACAATGGCGGCAGCGGCTATCTCCATGCTCATCGCGAACGCCATTCGTCCTGGTAGCGGCTTCGACCTGAATATGATCGCCGCTGGAGGCAAGACCTACCAGGCCGCGCCCGTCCCTTCGCTCTCACAGACCATAGTCGGGATGTTCCCAGACAATATTTTCAGCGCGCTGGCGGACGGCACGCTGATACAGATAATAGCCTTCGCACTCTTCATGGGCGTGGCGATAATCCTCCTTGGAGAACGCGGTGAAAGACTGCGCCATGCTTTTGAGGACGGCGCGGAGATGATGTACAAGATAACGGCGGTAGTCATGGCCTTTTCCCCTTATGGCGTGGCGGCGCTCATGGCTTGTGCCGTCGGCTCGTACGGCCTCAAGATATTCGGCCCCCTCGCCGCCTTTATAGGCACGGTCTATATCGCCCTGCTCTCCATCTGCGCGATGTACGCCGTGATGCTCGTCGTTATAGCCAAAGTCCCGCTTAAGCAGTTCTTCCCGAAGATCGCCGAACTCTGGCTCGTCACCGCCAGCACCACAAGCAGCTCCGGCAGCCTGCCCGTCACGATAAGCGTATCGCGGGACAAGCTGGGAGTATCCGGGAACCTCGCAGGCTTCGTGCTGCCGCTCGGCGCGACGATGAATATGAACGGCGGCGCCTGCTTCTACGCCGCGACGGTCATCTTCGTCTCGCACCTCTACGGGATGCCGCTTGCGATCGGGCAGCAGTTTTTCGTCATCACGCTGACGGCGCTAATCTCAGTCGGATGCCCCGGTGTGCCTGGCGGCGCGATAATCATGTCTACGATGCTGCTGACGACGATGGGACTGCCTCTCGAAGTGGTCGGCATGATTGCGGGAATATTCCGCCTCATCGACATGGGAACGACGACGCTTAACTGCACCGGCGACGTGGTGACCTCGCTCTGTATCGGACGCGGAGAAAATATGATCGACGACGCCGTCCTCAATGACAGTCTCGCAAAGAGCAAGGTCTCATTTTAAGACGGAAGTTTACCCTGAAAAGAGTGGCCGCACTCCCGCGTCTCTGCCGCGGAAGCCGCCTGTCAGACTACGGTCAGGCCAATGAGCTTCGCGAGCTCCACCGCCTGCGCCGCCGTCACCTTCGCGCCGCGCAGCTCGTAGAGGGTATCGGAGAGGGAGATGCCGTCGATAATGCAGTCCGAGAGGTCTATCCCCTTGAGAGGGCTTTTGAAAAACTCGGCCGCCGTGAGGTCTGTCCCACGGAACTGCGCGCGCCGGAACTTGACGTCGGAGAGAACCGCCTCCCTCAAAGAGGAGGCGCCAACCTCGCAGCCGTCCCAGAGCGTCTCGCTGAAGTTCGCATACCGAAAATTACATCCCTCGATCGAGACACCCTTAAAGAGGGCGCGCGTGAAAACGCTCCCCACGGCCTTTAAATCGCGAAAGGAAGACTTACGCCATAAACTGTCACGGAAGCGGCAGTTAGAAATATCCGAGTTTTCAAACGAGACGGAGTTGAAGCGCGCCGCGTTAAATTCGCAGCGGATAAAGCGGCACTTGACAAAGCGCACGGAGTCAAAGCGGAGCGCCGAAAGATCAAGCTCCGCAACCTCCTCGTTCTCAAAGAGGGCCTCCTCTACCGGCATGTCCCCCGCGAGCGCGGCGGCAATCATCTCTGACAGCATCATACATATCCTCCCCGCCGCCTTAGCGGCAACAGAAGGATAGCATAACGAAAAGCTCCCGTGAACAGGGCAATTTCTGTCTCTCCCATAACAAAAAACGCGCAGCGTCTCCGGCCTCTTACTGAGCCGTTTATCTGTATGTTCATTGATGCGGCGGCCGGCGGTTCGGGGTATAAATCATATGATGCGCGGCCACATCGCTACACAGGGGGGCAACATGATAAAACTGCCTAAGATAAAGCTAATGGATTTCACCGATCCCTCGGAATCCTTCCTGCTCGCGGTCATTCTCGCGGCGGCGGGCGGTTTTCTCGACGGGTACACCTATATCGGGCGCGGCAACGTCTTCGCCAATACACAAACCGGCAACCTGATCCTGCTTGGCGTGAACATGGCGCGCGGCAGGCTGACCGCCTCTATAAGCTATATCGTGCCGGTGACGGCCTTTCTGCTGGGCACCTACATAACGGAGAATATCCGTATCCGTTACGGAGGACTGAAACACCTCGGATGGCGGCAGATCGTGGTCGCTCTCGAGGCGCTGGTGCTGATACTGATCTCCTTCATGCCGCACTACAGCGACAACGTCGCGAACGCGATGGTCTCGTTCGCCTGCGCAATGCAGTTCGACGCCTTCCGCACGATGAACGGGGTGCCCTTTTCTTCGACGCTCTCAATGACGAACATGCGCGGCGCGATCGAATACATGACGAATTACCGGGAAGACTGCGACACGGAAAAAATCTCGCGCAGCTTCGAGTATCTCATCACGGTGCTCGTCTTCACCCTCTCCGTTTTCATCGGCTCACGGCTCACCTACAAATACGACGACAGCGCGGTGCTCTTTCCGGCCTCTATGCTGCTCTTCGGAGCGCTTCTCATGTTCTTTAGGAAGAGAGAAAAAACGACTCCGACATAGCGGCTAATCCCTAAAGGGATTTCCCGTGATCCATGCTGTCGCATCCTTCCTCTTTTCCAGTCATAGATGAAAAACATTTTGAAGATAATATGTCGTTTCTCTCTTCGGA
>NZ_JAJBUX010000021.1 GCF_020860125.1 Cloacibacillus sp.
TCACAAGATGATTGAGATAAAAGATTTAAAGGTAAATTTCGGCGAACAGGAGGTCCTGCGCGGTATCGACTGGTTCATCACGCCCAAGAGCCGCATCGGCCTCGTGGGCGACAACGGCGCGGGCAAGACGACGTTGCTGCGCGTACTGGCGGGGGGTGCCGACCATGAGGGCACCATCACAATGCCCAAGGGGCACTCTGTCGGCTATCTGCCGCAGGACCTTGTGGAGATCAAAGAGCTGCCCCTCATAGAGTATCTCAAGGAGTGCGCCGGACTGACGGAGCTCTCACGCGAGCTTGCCGGCTGTGAACAGCGGATGTCGCTGCTCGGCGAAAACGACCCGGCGGTGAAGGGGCTGCTCTCCGAACACGAGCGGCTGCAGCGGCTATTCGAGTCCAAAGGCGGCTTTGGATTCGAGGTCGAGGCAAAGCAGGTGCTCAAGGGTCTGGGCTTCGCGCCGGAACGTGACGCCGAACGGCTCACCTCCGAATTCTCCGGCGGCTGGAAGATGCGCATCGCGCTCGCCGCGCTGCTTCTCTCGCACTCTGACATCATGCTGCTCGACGAGCCGACGAACCATCTTGACACCGAGAGCATGGAGTGGCTTGAATCGTGGCTGCGCGACTACCGCGGCACGATCATCGCCGTCTCGCACGACCGCCGTTTTCTTGACAACATGGTCACCTCGGTGGCGGAGCTGGTGAACGGCCGGATAAACCTCTACTCCTGCGGCTACGAAAAATTCCTTACGGAGCGCGAGGAGCGCCGCGCGCGCCTCGAAGCCGAGTGGGAGCAGCAGCGGGAGAAGATCGACGAGATACAGCGCTTCGTCGAACGCTTCCGCTACAAGGCGACGAAGGCGCGCCAGGTCCAGAGCCGCATCAAGCAGCTGGAAAAGATGGAAATAACTGAGCTTGAGGCCCCCTCAAAGAGCGTGAACTTCCAGTTTCCGGAGAGCCCGCGCAGCGGCCGCGAGGTGATAAGGGCCTCGGGGCTTGCGAAGAGCTATGGAGACCATACCGTATTCCGGGATGTGGATCTCGTGATCGAACGCGGAGAACGCGTCGCGCTCGTCGGCGTCAACGGCGCGGGCAAATCGACGCTGATGCGTCTGCTGAACCAGAGCGAAGAGCCCACCGCCGGTACGGCGGAGCTCGGCTTAAACGTCAAAAAAGCCTACTTCTCGCAGGAGAGCGCCCAGAACCTCGACTACAGCCGCACGATCTGGCAGGAGGTCAACAACACCGGTTCAAAGCTGCTCGAAGGGGCGAAGCGCAACCTGCTCGGAGCCTTCCTCTTCTCTGGAGACGAAATATACAAGCCGGTCTCCGTCCTCTCTGGCGGTGAAAAATCGCGTCTGGGGCTGCTTAAAATGCTGCTCTCCGAGTCCAACCTGCTGATCCTTGACGAGCCGACGAACCATCTCGACTACGGGACGAAAGAGCTCTTCCAAAAGGTGCTGCTCCAATATGGCGGCACCATCCTGATCGTCTCCCATGACCGCGCCTTCCTCGACGACCTCGTGAGCCGCGTAGTTGAAATACGCGACGGGAAGCTCTACGACTACCCAGGCAACTATTCGTGGTTCATTGAGAAAAGAGCCGGACGCGAAGCGCCGGTTCCCGCGGCGAAGGCCGATCCCGCGGAAAAACTTGCCGCCGAACTGCGCGCCAGCGCCGCGGAGAGCCGTCAGGATGCGAGGACGAAGGAGCAGCGGCGCGCCGAGGCCGAGGAACGCAACCGCCTCTACCGCGCGAAAAAGGATTTTGTCGAACGGCTCGCGGCCTGCGAAAAAGAAATCGCGGATGCCGAGGCGCGCAAAGAGGAGATCAACGGCCTGCTCTGCTCGCCGGAGGTGCTCGCGGACTCCCAGCGCATCCAGAGCCTGATGATCGAGCTCAAAGAAAAGGAAGAGACATTAAAAAAACTCTACGAAGAATGGGAAGAGCTCAGCATAAAAATAGAAGAGATAAAATAAATGACGCGAAAGGCGGGCGACAATAATAGATGGTATATGATTCAGTAGAACGCTTCATCACCGAACTGCCGGAATACATGCCGCGCGCGAGCCAGCTGAGCGAATTTCTCTCGGCAGCGCGCGAAAAAAGCTTCGAAGAGCTGAAAAAGATGGACTTCGCGCCCCTTGACCTGCGTTTCGGGGAATATGAGACGAAGCCGCAGGAGGAGATACCCTTTGAGGCCCATAAAAGATACTGGGACCTCCAGCTTGTCCTCGAAGGGGAGGAGCTGATTGGCTACGCACCGCTTGCGGAGCTGACGGAGACCGTTGCCTACGCGGAAAAAGACGACATCGCCTTCTACCGCGGCGAGGGACAGAACGTGAAACTCTCGCGTGAAATGGCGGTGCTGCTGGCGCCGTGGGACGGCCACCGTCCGGGGGCGAATGTTGGGGATACCTCCTGTAAAATAAAAAAGATCGTCGTTAAACTGCCCTGGTAGGGGCGAAAGCGCCGGCTGCGGGGCGTGTGGGGGACAAGAGATGGACCTGAAAAAATGCAAAATACTGCTGGACGCGATAGACTACAGGAACCTCTCGAAGGTGGCCAAAGACTACGGCTACACTCCGTCGGGCATCTGGCACATGATCGCCGCGATTGAGAACGAACTTGGCTTCCCGCTCTTCATCAGCAGCACGAGCGGCGTCATTCCCACCGACAACTGCCTGCGGCTCGTGCCCGCGCTCCGCGAGCTGCTCAAATGCAACGAGCGGCTCGCGCATACGATGGCGGAAATTCGCGGCGTTAAAAGCGGCAGCCTCACGATCGGTACATATCCGAGCGTCTCGATACAATGGCTTCCGCACGTTATAAAGGCCTTTCAGGCCGACTATCCCGGCATTGCGATCCAGATACGCGAGGGCATCAGGCAGGAGCTCCAGGGCTGGCTTGACGACAGCAGCGTTGAAATGTGCTTCTACACCTGGCGTCCGAAGATGAAATGCGCCTGGATACCGCTTCGCGACGACCCGGTCGTCGCCGTGCTGCCCCTCGACCATCCTCTCGCGGCCTCTTCCTCCTATCCGCTCGCGCGCTGCCGCGACGAAAAATTTATCATGCCGGCGCTCGGCCGGGACGAGGATATCGCCGCCATCCTTGAAGAGGCGGGAATATCTCCTAAAATAGCCTTCTCCACCATAGAAAACTATGCCGCGATATCGATGATAGAATGCGGCCTCGGCATGAGCATCATGAACGAACTGATAACCAAAGGCAGGCTCAACAAAGTGGCGATCCTGCCGCTCGACCCCCCGTGCCGCATAAACTTCGGCATCGCGCTGCCCTCGCTCGCGAAGGCCTCTCCCGCCGCGCGTGAATTCATCGAATACGCGAAACGTATGATTCCTGAAATGTAGCTGCCGCCGTCATCTCTCCGAATTGCGGACGGCTGTGAAATTTTTTCACAGCCGCTTTTAATTATTGTCGCTTTATCAAAGAAGAGATAGATAATACCATTAATAACGGTAAATCAAACGACAGAGGTCACCGCAATATGATAGATAACATGATGCTCATCACCCTCTTTGACTCCCTCTATCCCTGCTGGACGGAGGAGATGCTTGCTCGGGAGGGCGTGGACCTCTCCGCGCTGGAAAAACTCGTAAAAGAGGGTCTGATCCGGCAGGAGGCGGGCGTCTATTCGCTCAGCGAGGCCGGCGTCTCCGAATTTAAACGCCTTGCGCTGGAAAACTTCATCGAAGAAAAACCCGGAGAGGCTCCGCGGGACCGCGCGCGCTCCGCAAGGGCGGGAAACTTTCTCAAGCGTCTTAACGCCGCCCACCTGCAGCGCTGGGGCATAAAACAATACTACACCTCACCCGTACTGGAAATATTTCCGCGGGTCGACGGCGAAGAGCTCTTCCGTGTGGCGGGCAACGAACTGACCTGGCCCTACATGGATGGGAAAGAGGAGCGGGAGATGGAAGAAAAATTCCCCCTCTTAGGGCTTCGCGGACGAAAAGAGCGTATGGCCGCCGCCGTCGAGAGGTCAGCCCAATGGCTTGAGGAAAAACGGGCGCTGGTTGACACCTTCACTCCCGATATCCTCTACGTCTGCCGCTACGACTACCTGCAATACGAGAACTTTAAGGGGCATCCAAACGACCCATTGCGGTTCATCAACACCGACCGCTTCCTCTTCATCTTCGACAGCGGAGATGAGGCGGAGGAGCTGCGCGAAATCGGCAGATTCAGGCGGTGGGTGACATTCCAGCGCCTCGTCATGATGCCCGATTTCTTTGATATAGATACCCAGGAACAGGACAGCATCTGCCAGCTGCTGCTCGTATCAGAGAGCGAGCCGCAGGCCGCCGCACGGGCCGAGAGGCTTGCGCGGTTTGGCACGGCGCTCACGGCGGGGGCCGAGCCGTTTGAGATATGGACACTCTCAGAGGAGGCGCTCGTCGCCGTCAAAGATAAACGTGAAATCATCTGGGAGCTGCTGCCGGACATCGCCCATCCTGTGCGCCGCATGTCGGCGGGCGCCGGCTGACGCTAAATGGGCTTTGCGTGACAGAGCCATGAAGATATCGAAAAATACCCTAAAGGGAACACTATGCGTCATCGCGGCGGGCATGTGCTGGGGCACGACGGGAACGATACAGGCCTTCACGCCGAAGGGAGCCTCCTCGCTCTCCATCGGCGCGGCGCGCGTCGTCTTCGCGGGCGTCGTGCTTCTTATATATATGCTGATAAAAAAGAGGGGAGGACTCTTCCGCGGCGGCTGGAGCGTGAAGGGCGTGCTGCTTGCCGCGGCTGGGCTTGCCGCCTACCAGCTCACCTTCTTCTCCGCCGTGCGTCTTACCGGCGTCGCTGTAGGTACGATGGTGGCGATCGGCAGCGCCCCGCCGGTCGCGGGCATCTTCGGGCGGATACTATTTAAAGAACAGCTGCCGTGGCGTTGGTACGCCGCCACCATACTGGCGGTGACCGGCTGCGTCATGCTCGTACTGGGCGGCAACACCGGCGCCCTCTCCGTCTCCGCCCTCGGCGTCTTTCTCGCCTTCAGCGCCGCGCTCTCCTACGCGCTTGAGGGAGTGGGGCTGCGCCTCATAAAGCGTGACCCCTATGACGTTATTGCGGTCGTCAGCGCCGTAAGCGGCCTCATGGCGCTGCCGTGGCTGCTTGCCGGTGACATCTCCTGGATGCTTGAGCCGCGCGGCGCCCTCTGCATGGGGCTGCTGACCTTCCTCAGCACCATCATTCCGTACACGTTATTTACTATCGGAATACAGAATATTGAACTTGGGACGGCCTATACCCTGTCGCTCTCCGAGCCGCTCACCGCCTGGCTCCTCTCTACAGTGCTGCTTGGCGAACGTCTATCATGGATTGCTTCGCTTGGCGTAGGCATACTTTTTTGCGGTATTTTGCTGCTTGCCTGCAATAAAAATAAAGGCTGACGGTCATTGATCTTTAATTAAATTATCGTTTGACATCTATAATCTACCTATTATTTAAAGTTATGTGTTAATGTAACATTTGAAAGCACGGTATTTATTATTTTGAGCTTGACTTATTGACTCTTGCCGTTATCATATTTCATGCGTTAAGAGTGCCCGCGGACAGCACAATTCAGAAAATTTAAACCATAGATTTTTTGATATTACTTTCCGCGTTTCCAAACTCGCAAGGAGGTCAATATGCGAAAAATAATGAAAAAGCGGCATTTTCATCTGTCGCAGATCGCAGTGATGCTCCTGCTCTTCATTTCGGTAATAATGCACCCGGAGGCCGGAATGAGCAGTACGGAATCATCACCGAAAACACATAGCACCCTCTCGGACGGCACAGTAATTACAACAGTTAGTGAAACCGCTCTAACAGAGAATGTCGTGATGACGGAGAACAAAACGTCCGTCGTCTATACTGAACAGACCGAGACTGGCGAAAGCCCGAAAGAGACTCCGCAGGAAAATACCCCGGCGCCGTTTGACAAATCTATCTACGCCGCGCTTAAACACCAGGGGCTGACCGAACAGCACATAGGGGTCTGGCAGGATGAGCACCCGCTCAGCACGCTCAACAAGCTGGGTACGCTCGCTCCCGCGAAACAGAAAAAAGTTGCGAACGTAGCGGCCTTTATAAGAAAGGTAAATCCTAAAATTTCAGCAAAAACAGCCTGGAGAGAGGCCTGCGCGCTGGTATTTTACAGCGTCAAATACAACGTCCCCTCGGACCTCGTCGTTAGTATCGCCAAGGCGGAGAGCCGCTTTAATCCCTCGGCGCAGAGCAAGGCGGGAGCTCTGGGCGTAATGCAGGTCATGTGGAAGGTGCATAATGGAATGCTGCGCGCGAAGGGCATCGCCCCGACCCGCGACCACATGTTCGATCCCGAGCGCGGCGTGGAGGCGGGGGTTCTTATCCTGTCGCGCTACATGAGCGCCTACGGGACAGTGCAGAAAGCCCTTAACCGTTACTACGGCGGCATCGCGCACAACTACCTCAAAAAGGTAAACAACAACATGGCGATGCTTCAGCGCCATTCGGACAAGACCGGCTACTAGCCGCGAAAAATATTTTCGCTCTAACGCAGCGGGGAAGGCTTGCCTTCCCCGCATTCCTGTTTTTAAAGGACTTCATTCGGGAATCACGATCACCGTGGTTAGGACTACATAGCGTGAGAAAATTTCACATCGCTGCGCGTGCGGGAGATCAAGCCTGTTTCGCAGTTATCGCGCCGCCGATAATAGTTTCGAATAAGACAATTGTAAATTCATCAACAAATATATGTAACAAAGGCAGTAAGTGCAGTGAAAATAGTAAATATGAGCATAGCACTAGGCCGAGTGTCCTTATAAAAAAGCAGTTCAAAAGGGTTGACGATTGGGCGAAAAAATAATATACTTATTTTTGTTGCGCCCGCATCCGGCATCCCGCCGGAAACGGCCCGCAGCGAGCACCAT
>NZ_JAJBUX010000022.1 GCF_020860125.1 Cloacibacillus sp.
GGGGCGGAGTTTGCGGTCGATAAGTTCAATGGTGATCGTCGATTTATAGACCTCTTCGCCCGCGCCGCGGCCGACGATCCCGTAGGTGTAGGCGACGGCCTTGTCCTGCTGGATCATATCGACCATCTCTTTGGTCACGCTGTCCGTGACCTCAAGGCCGGTGTCCGCGGGAAGCTCCACCTCCACGCGCAGGCGTCCCTGGTCTTCGCTGGGGAAGAACTCGGTGCCGAGGGAGGTCGCGAAGGTAATGCCCAGCGCGAAGAGCGCGAGCGCCGAGAAGAGGATCGTGCGGCGGTGGCCGACGGAGAAGGCGAGCGCCGTGCGGTATCTGTCCTCAAGCCAGATGAAGGGACGCTCCATATTTCGCTGCAGGGCGGTCGTCTTCTGATTGCGCCCCATGAGGCGCGAGCAGAGGAAGGGGGTCAGCGTGATGGAGATTATGAGCGAGATGGAGATCGTCATCGCCACGGTGACGCCGAAGGAGTTGAAGAAGCGCCCCATCATGCCGCCCATGAAGGCGACTGGGACGAATACGGCGAGCGTCGTCGCCGCTCCCGCGAGCACCGCGAAGGCGACCTCGTTGGTGCCGTCCTCGGCGGCGCGGAAGGCGCTTTTGCCCGATTCCTTATGGCGCGTGATATTCTCCATGACGACGGTCGTTGCGTCGACGACCATGCCGACGGCGAGCGAGAGCCCCATCATCGACATATTGTTGATCGTGATCCCCATCCAGTAGAGGACGGACATGCTGCCGAGAAGGCAGACCGGTATCGTGATGACGGCGATAAAGGTGGCCCGCAGCGTGCGCAGGAAGATGAACATGATGATCGAGGTGAGGCATATCGAAATGATGATGTCCCAGAAGACGCCGTTCATCGAGCTGAGGATGAACTTCGCGTTGTCTGAGACGACGACGAGGCTCGTACCGGCGGGGGCCGTCTGGTTGAGCTCCCCGATGCGCTCCTTGACGAGGCGGGAGAGGAGGACTTCGTTGGCCCCCTTTTGCTTGCGGACCATCACCATAACAGTCGGCTTGCCCTCGTAGAGGGAGCCGCTGCGCTGATCCTCGAAGCCGTCCTCGACGCGCGCCACGTCGCGCAGGCGGATGACGGCGCCGTTGCGCACCGCCACCGGCAGATATTCAAGCTCCGCGGCGGAGGAATATTCGCCCTCGATGCGGATGCCGTACTCTTTGACACCCGTCTCGACGCGTCCCGCTGGGAGCTCGACGTGTTTATTGTAGATCGCGTTTTTTATATCCTTCGTCGTGAGGCGGTAGCTCTCCAGCGCCTCGGGACGCAGCCAGACGCGCATCTCACGGTCGCGGAAACCCGCGAGCTGGATGCCTCCGACTCCCTTAACGGTCTGAAGACGCTCCGTCACTATCTTGTCCACATAGCGCGAGAGCGTCTTCATGTCGGTGCGTCCGTCGTTTTTGACGGCGATGTTCATTATCGGGCGGTCGGAGGGGTCGTACTTGTCAACCTGCGGGTCTTCGCAGTCGTCGGGGAGCTGCCCCGTCGCCATACTGACCTTACCTCGCACGTCGGCGGCGGCGAAATCTATGTTACGGTCAAGCTCAAACTCGACGACGATCACCGATCGTCCCTCGTAGCTGCTGGAGCTCATATTCTTGATGCCTTCGATGGTGTTGATGCGGGCTTCGAGCACGTCCGTGACGTCGTTGTCGATGATCGCGGGGCTTGCGCCCTCCATTTCTGTGCGCACGACAACGATGGGGAATTCGACGTTGGGCATTCGCTCGACGCCCATGTTCAGATAGGAATAGGTGCCGAATATCACCATCGCGATCGTGAGTATAAGGACGGTTACCGGGCGGCGCAGGGATATTTCGGTAATTTTCATAAAGTCATATCATCCTTAGCGTTAATTTGTCTTTCCTGTAAAAAAGAGGTCCGACGCGTATACAGCTGACGCGGAGGATATTTGCCTTGCCCCCGCATAGGGACGAGCCCTTTTTTATAAAGCTCCCGTCCATATTAAGCCTTACAGTCAGCTCTAAGTCAAGCATCTCCGGCGCCGCGGTTTCCCGCCGCCGGTGGGCTGACGCCATGAGCGTTTCATATTATCAGGTCCTTGGCTGCCGCGTCGGTCCTTCGCTCTCCCGCCGCGTACACAACCACTACGGTAACACATTATACATCCCCAATGTGGAGATTTTGTGTAAATTATCGAAAAAAATGGTGAACTTTTCCTGTCGGAATAAGTAAAGGCTCCGAAAACCTCTCGGGGCTTTCGGAGCCGGAATTTCGTAAATACTAATACCTGTTGTCGACCACGCGCTGCGTCTTTTTTTCGCTTCTCGGCAGCTCGCCGATCTTCATCACCTGTGGGACGACGCGGATGCCGATGCCGGATTTGCACTCCCTGACTAGAGTTTCGGCAAGGTTTTCGGGGTCATAGCCCTCTTTCATCTCGGCCTGGACGATCATCCTGTCGCGCAGCTCCTCGTTTTCAAGGACGATGCGGTATTCGCTCGAGAAACCCTCGATCTGTTTGAGTATCTCCTCGACCTGCGCCGGGTAGATATTGGTCCCCTTGATCTTTATCATGTCGTCGCTGCGTCCGACGATGCGGTCGAGGCGTGGGAAGGGCGAGCCGCAAGGGCATTCGCCGGGGATGATGCGGGAGATGTCGCGTGTGCGGTAGCGGATGAGCGGGGCCGCCTCTTTGCGGAAGGTGGTGATGACGATCTCTCCCTGCTCGCTGTCCGGCAGCACTCTGCCGGTTTCGGGGTCGATTATTTCGCAGTAGATGTAGTCGTTGAAATAGTGCATGCCCGTGTGTTCGTGGCAGTCGATGGCGATGCCGGGGCCGTATATCTCGGTGAGTCCGTAGATGTCGAAGAATTCTATCCCCAGCGTCTCGTAGATCCTCTCGCGGATCTTGTCGCCCCAGCGCTCGGAGCCGAAGATGCCGCGCTTGAGGTGGATGTCACCGCGCATGCCGCGCTTGTCGACCTCCTCCGCGATGACGAGAGCGTATGAGGAGGTCCCGATGAGGACGCTGGCCTCAAGGTCGCGCATCAGCTGCAGCTGGCGGTCGGTATTGCCCGCGCCGGTGGGGATGACCATCGCCCCCAGGCGCTCCGCGCCGGCCTGAAAGCCGAGCCCCGCCGTCCAGAGGCCGAATCCGGGGGTTATCTGGATGCGGTCGGCGGTCGTCACGCCTGCGAACTGGTAGCAGCGCTCCATCATCACCGCCCAGTCCTCGATGTCCTGCGCGCTGTAGGGCATGATGACGGGCATGCCCGTCGTGCCCGACGAAGAGTGCACGCGGACGATCTCCTCGTTCGGCACGCACTGCATGCCCATCGGGTAGGCGTCGCGCAGGTCCTGCTTTGTGGTGAAGGGCAGCGTCTCAAACTGCTCGCGCGTCATCATCGTCTCCACGGGTAGTCCCGCGAACTTTTCTCTGTACATCGGGCTAGCCTTCGCCGCGCGGCGGACCTGTGCGAAACACTGGCTCATTATCGTAAGTTCATTCATAACTTTTCTTCTCTCCTGACTCTCTTTTCTGTTCTAAAAAACTCTCCTGGCTGATTTACCCTCAACTGAAATAAAATATTACCTATAATTAATTCCGGAAGCTCACCATCGGACGCCGGAGGCTTTCAGCCCCAGCTCGAAGGCTCTCTCGTTCATCGCGAGCAGCTTCGGTTTGACGCAGGCCTTGACCGCCGCGCGTATCTCCTCTTCGGAGAAGGGAAGCATCGAGGCTTCCACGGCCGCGCCGAGGATCACGATATTCAGCGTGCGGATGTCGCCCGCCGCGAGCGCGAGCGGCGCTCCTTCGATAAAGACGGCCTCGGGGTATCTGTTTTTGAGCAGGGCGAGGTACTCGTCTCCGAGGTAGACGCCCCTGCCGAGCGCGACGTTCGTCGGGATGATGCGGTCGGTGTTGACGACGCACTTCGCCCCGGCCTTCAGCTTTGGTATCATGCGCACCGCCTCGGCGAGCTCGAAGCCAAGCATGATGTCTCCGTGCGCGCCGGGAATGATAGGCGCGGCTTCGCGCGCGTCGATGCGCAGATGGCTGGAGACCGAACCTCCGCGCTGCGCCATGCCGATCGTCTCCGAGGTGCGGACGAAAAGTCCCTTTGCTCCGGCGGCAGTCGCGAGTATTTTTGAGGCCAGCAGCGTTCCCTGCCCGCCGACGCCGGCGATCACAATGCTCTTAACCATTTATCTCACCTCTTTTTATCGCGTGGATGGGACAGACATTGGCGCAGAGGGCGCAGTCCGTACAGAGCGAGCTGTTGATGACGGCGCGCCCCGTATCGTCCGGGGTGATCGCGGGGCATCCAATTTCGCGGATACATCTGCCGCATTTGATACATTTATCATCGACAAAATGTGCCGTCGAGGGCTTTTTTATCTGCGCGATACAGGGGGCTTTCGTTATCACCACCGAAGGTCCGGGGTAATTGACCGCCTCTTTCATCGCCGCGACGGCCTCTTCATAATCGAAGGGGTTGACACTCGCTATGTGACGCACGCCGCAGCCGCGGAGGATCGTCTCGATATCGAGGGCGGGAGCGTCGTCGCCGAGCGCGCGCTTGCCGGTGCCGGGGTGCGGCTGGTGTCCCGTCATCGCGGTGGTGCGGTTGTCAAGGATGATCACCGTGATGTCCGTTCCCTGATAGACGGCGTTGATTATTCCCGGAATGCCGGTGTGGAAAAAGGTGGAGTCGCCGATGAAGGCGAGACACTTGGTGCCGGGCTCCGCGAGCGCGAGCCCCTGCGCGATGGTGATGCCAGCTCCCATGCAAAGGCAGGTATCCACCATATTGAGCGGCGCGGCGTTGCCGAGCGTGTAGCAGCCGATATCGCCGCAGTAAATGGCCTTTTCGCAGTCCTTCGTCGCCACCTTCGCCTCATAGAAAGAGGCGCGGTGCGGGCAGCCGGCGCAGAGCACCGGCGGGCGCACGGGAAGCGGCGGCAGCGTCTCGGCCTCCGCCTCTTTGGCCTCCATACCGAGATAGGAGAGCAGGGCCTTTTTAATAAGTTCGAAAGAATATTCACCGTTCCAGGGCATGTGACCGCTGCGTTTGCCGAGGATCGGCCTCTTGCCGGCGGCGGCGATGAGAAGCTGCTCCTCGACGACGGGGTCCAGCTCTTCGATCACGAGCACCGAGTCGACCGCGTCAAGGAAGTCTAGCGTCGTTTTTTCCGGCAGCGGATAGGGCGTGCCAACTTTATAGAGGACGACGTCGAGGCCAAGCTCGCCGATGACCTCCTTCGCGTATAGATAGGAGACGCCGGAGACGGCGACACCTTTGCGGGAGGCGCCCGCGCCGCGCTCGATGCGGTTGAAGGGCATCGTGTCGAAGGCGCGCGCCAGTTCGTTCTGTTTCACCTCGAGCTTGCCGTGGCGGCGGTAGGAGAGCGCGGGGAAGATGCACCATTCGGGGCGCTTATTGAAGCCTTCCGCCTCTCTTACCGTTATATCCTCACGCACGTCGACGTCGGCGCTCGCGTGGCAGACGCGCGTCGTCGGGCGCAGGAAGACGGGCAGCGCGAAGGCTTCGGAGAGCTCATAGGCCGCCTGCACCATCTCGTAGGCCGCTTGAGGCTAGGAGGGATCGAAGACCGGCGGGGGG
>NZ_JAJBUX010000023.1 GCF_020860125.1 Cloacibacillus sp.
GTGGTGGGAGGGTTGGAAAGGGGCTGAAAATAACAAAGCCCGTTGACGACCGCGTTATCCAATACCAGTGCCGCGTCGCCGTTTACTTTCGCGCTTGACGTAGCGGACCCCGCAGAGCCGTATATATTTATTCTAAATGAAGAGCCCTCTAATCTCTTGAAATTATTGCCTTGGAATTCAAGACGAACTCCGCCTGTATCGGCGGTTGAATTGTTTCCATATACACGTCCGGAGGGAGAACATGTACTGCCGATATTTATATCCCCAGACGAAGAGATAAATATAGAGGCGGCGGTGCCGTTGATATTGGCGTTAGAAGCGTCTCCATTTACATATCCGGACCCGCTGTATGACGTGATTGTACCGGACTCTATCGTCGTGGTTACATTTCCTTGGACCTCAGCGTTTGAAGAACCGGCGTTTACATATCCGGCCCCATAGTAGTACGAGATTGTGCCGGACTCTATCGTCGTGGTTACATTTCCTTGGACCTCAGCGTTTGAAGAATCGGCGTTTACATACCCGGCGCCAAAGCATGAAGAGATCGTGCCGGATTTTATCGTTGTACTCACGTCGCCTTGGACATCAGCACTTGAAGAACTCTCTTTTACATATCCGGCACCGTAGTAGTATGAGATTGTACCGGACTCCATCGTCGTGGTCACATTGCCGCGGACCGCAGCGTCTGAAGAACCGGTGCTTACATATCCGGCGCCGTAGTATGACTTGATCGTACCGGATTTTATCGTTGTGCTCACGTTGCCTCCCGCCGCCGAAGGATTGCCGTCGAGATCGAATCCCACGGTAGCTTTGCTGTTGGCTACACTAGCTCGTCCCGCGGCGTAAAGGCCGGTCCATGTCCCGTTCGTACCATCAACGATCGTCGTTATGCCGCCTCCAACGATACAGCTTCCAGCAGCGTAACCGCCGGCGCCTGTGTAACCGCCGCCGATAAAAGATGAAAGTTTCGCGTTTTTCCCTATGTGTGTCGTGATATCGCCGCCGATAAAAATAGCGCCGTCAAGAACATATCCGCCTGAGAAAAACCAGGAGCCGGAGAGCCCGTCGCCGATAGTTATTTTGAGGTCGTCGCTGATTTTTATAGAGGCTTCGCTGCTGTCAACGGTCTGACCAGTTCCGTAGAAATAGCCGTGGCTACTGGCCCCATTTAGGTGAAAATCATTCCCAATATCAATGCGGATGTTTCTGACGTTCAATTTTCCCTTAACGTAGCCAGCTCCGCAAAAAGGATTTATTGTGGACATCCTGTCGCCTGCGGTAATAGATATATCTCCGGATATATTAACCGAGCTATTTTCATTGTCTATGTTAACGCCAGTTATTCCGTAACAGGCAAAATCGTCGCCGATCTTTATCCTGACGTCGCCGCTGATATTTACGGTGCCCTTTGATGGATTTATGGAATTTTCGATGTCCGCGCAGCCGATAATAGAGGAAGATTGATTAAGCTCCGGATCCAGCATGGAACAACCATTTCCGACATTGACATCGATGTCTCCGGATATATTTGCCTCTCCGCCGCCCGAGGATATTTTTACGCCGCCGTTGACTCTTGCGTTGTTATGTTTGCTTGCCGCGCCGTCGTGAAGGTTGACCGTTATATTGCCGCCGATGTTGATTTTTCCGCCGTCAATCATCTCCCCGCCGCCGGTGACGCTGGTGACGTATGTCGTGCCGGTGGTTATTTTGTGAATATCCACCGTTATGTCGCCGGATATCTCCCCCGTATGACCCTGCCCATAGGCATAAGGGCCGCCGTTGATGCCGAATCCGAGGCTGTTGTCCACGCATCTGTTAATGTCCAGATGTACGTTCCCGATCACCCTTGATACCGTGCCGCCGTTTCTGTTCCAGTCGTCGTCTATACCCGTGTACGCATATCCGCCTCCGCGGATACCGTCTATGCGGTTTTCGTTTCTTGTGTCGGCAAAATCAGCGCTTGCCACTTCGATGTCTATGTTTCCGATGATCTCCTGTACGACGTCGCCGGAGGCCGCGGAATGGTATGGCCGTGAAACCATGCCGCCGCCGAAGATTAGGACAACGTCGGCGTTAGTCTCTCCGGCGAATGATTTTTTACCTGTCAGGATTTTTACGTCGCCGTACTCTCTGAAGGTTCCCACTGCGTTCACGACTTTGCCGCCGCCAAATATGCGGGGACTGCTGGATCGCATGTAGCCAGACCTGCCGGTGTCTCCGCCCTCAAGGTCGATGGTTACCGGTATCGGGTTTGCCTCCGTTCCGATGTTTGAGTTATAACCGCCGCCGAAGATATAACCAAGATTCCCCGTCTCCGTGAGGGTGATTTTGATCGCCGAACTGCCCTCGGAGGTCATGTCGGCGGAGTCGCATCCGCCGTATATCACGGCGCTCTTTCCTTTGACCGTAATATCGATGTTTTCTCCGTCTTTTAGGATGAGGTCCCTGGCGTGGGAGCCGCCATAGAGGGAGCCGTCGAAGTAGACTTTTTCACCGATCGTAATGGGGATGCCGTTGGCGTACAGATTGAGCGAGGCGTCACCGCTTGACGTGCTGATTTTGCAGTCGCCGGAGGCCGACTCGATTGAAAGCGAGGTTAGCCCTCTGTCTGTCGGCACGTTGATGTCGCTGCTGTCGGGCATAAAATTATCTCCCGAGAGAATGACCGTCAGGTCGCCGATGTCGCCGGCGGAGACTTTGTCAAGGTTTTTCAGCGCGCCTCTGAATGTCTCAAACGGGTCGCTGTCCGTTCCGGAACCTTTGTCGTCGCTTCCGTCACCGCCGCCGGAATAATGCACGTAAATGGTGGTATGCGCTGGAGTGGCTGCTGCGAAGCTATGCAGTAAAATTGATGAGGCTAAAATGAATAGTAGAAGCGGTAGAATTAAATAAACTTTGCTATATCTTTCTGGGGGGGGCAATCCGAGTTGATTTTTGTGGTACATCATGGGATTTAGCTAGACCAGGCATAATAAAACTCTCCTCTTTAAGTATCGGGGTATTTTATGAGTCCAATAATACACTCCTAAATTATCTTTTGCAAGTTTTGTGAAGGGTAAAAATAAGGATAAAATTTTATTTGAATTGTTTGGTTTTTGCCGGTTTGTTTTTAACCTTTTCGCTATACGAATCGTTTGGATAAAATGCCGCCGCTGCGGCGGCATTTTATCCGGAGTTTTTATTTTTTGTATATCATCGGTGTGTATCTCATACCATTGTTCGTCTGTTCTTCCGTCACGGCGGTAAATCCGAGCCTCTTATAAATGCCGACGGCAAAGGCTGAAGAATTTACGGTGATCGTCTCCGACGAGCTCTCGCCGAGGGCCGCCTCGAAGAGTTTTCTGCCGACGCCGCGCCGCTGGTGCCTTCCCTCGACGAAGAACAGCGTGACATGTTCTCCCTCATTGCCCATGGCGATCATGCCGGTGAGTTCGTCTCCCTCATACGAGCCGTACATTTCGAGGGCCTCTATCTTTTCTCTGTCCGCCAGAAAACGCCGGAATGTCTCTATGCCCTCTTTCGGGTAATCGTGTGCCTCGTACTGTATAAAGACATCCATCGCGAGCGCCAGCGCCAGCTCCCTTTCCGCGGGGAGAATCTTTTTTATAAGCATGACAGCCGCCCTATTCGCCGAAGCCGCGCAGATTCAGCTTTTCGGAGAGCAGCTCCAGCGCCTTTATCCCCGCGACGGAGTTGCCCTTCGCGTCGAGGGCGGGGGAGAAGACCCCGATCCCCATACGTCCGGGAACGGAGACGAGAATGCTGCCGGAGACGCCGCTCTTGCCGGGCAGGCCGACGCGCACCGCAAACTCCCCAGACTCGTTGTATAGCCCGCAGGCGCTCATAAGTCCGAGCACCGTGAAGACGGTTTCCCTTGTAAGGATCTTTTCTCCCGAGTGGATTGATATTCCGCCGGAGGCGATCATCGCGCCGATCTTCGCCAGGTCGCCGCTTGTGCAGCGCAGACTGCATAGTGTGAAGTAAAGGTCAAGGATCGCCTCGACGTCGCCGTGCAGCAGCCCCATGCTCTTCATAAAAAAGGCCAGCGCCCTGTTCCGGTCTGCGCTCCGTTTTTCCGAGGCGAAGACCCGTTCGTCGAAGCCGTTTTCCCTGCCGGTGATACTCTTCATAAATGCGATGAGCCTGCAGGCGGACTCATCTTTATATGCCTTGTAGATGAGCGAGCATACCGCGATCGCTCCCGCGTTCATGAAGGGATTTGACGGTTTGGAAGAGGTCATCTCAATACGCATGAGCGAGTTGAATGAGTCGGCGCTCGCCTCCATGCCGACATGACGAAATACGTTGTCCCTGCCGAAGTTCTCTATCGCGAAGGCTAAGGCAAGGATCTTGGAGATAGACTGCATGGTAAAAAACTGCCCGCTGTCGCCCGTCTCTATCATTTGGCCGTCAATGGGCTGACAGCTGAGCGAAAAAAGCTCCGGAGACATGAAAGACAGCTCCGGTATATAATCCGCGACTCTTCCGTCTGCAGACATGACGCGGGAGATATTTCCAATGTCGTTTAGAAGCTGCTCTTTTAATAAATTATCTTGTTTTTTCATGGATAGCTCTCCTTGACCGTTTTTTATAGCTTAGGGTTCACTTATAGCACATACAAATAATAGCGATAATCGCTGCCATAAATGGATATATTTAGACAATTATGGCTAGTCCGATACTAGAATGCGATATCCTAATAGTCCTACGCCGTGGTGAATGGCATGCTGACACACATTGTAGCAAATGCATCCTGTGCCGTATAGCATTTGCCAAACCCGGTATTGGTGATAACAGAAGATAATAACCTATTTGTATCTGCATACGGAAAGCGCCGCAATTCACAGTCAAACCTCAGTCCATTAAAAAGTCAAATGGAAACATTAAAAAAGCGCGCTGTATATTTCTAAATATTCACGCTATGCTGTAACTGTAAATTTCATAAAGGATATATTCGTTTGTAATTTTTGGAATTTACCCACAATAAAACTGTTTTTTAATCATAGGTATGTGGCTGAATGAATCCGCAGCAGTATTTGAGTTGGTCAGAGCCCCCTGTTCAACTTACTGTTGTTTTATTGTCCGAAGGGAGAGGATAGATATCAGTGCTCTGGCATAGATTACGGTCAGTGAATATTTAAATATGCAATTTAGTATAACAAGAAGCTAAATATTCCACAGATATTTTACTTGTGCTTATGGTAAGAGGGTGACGGTTATGATTTATGTCGATGATACAACAATAAGACAATGGCTTGAGAAACGAGCGAAAGATGAAGCGGATAAGGTTTTCTGCATTTATGAGGACGTACCTATCACGTATGGTGAAATAGAGGAAAAAGTTAACCGGCTTGCAAATGGTTTTCTCAATCTTGGTTTCCGGCGCGGAGATCGTATCGCTATAATGATCCCCAATCACCCGGACTTTTTCTTTATGGTATTTGCCTGCGCAAAAGTTGGTTTGACATATATTCCCCTCAATACCAACCTCAAAGGTGCCAACCTCGACCTGCTGCTGCAGCTTTCAGACCCTCGTGCTCTGCTCGTTGACGAAAGTTTTGCGGATATTATGGCGGAGAGTTTGGGCCGAGTCGGTTTGAATAATATTGAGTTTATCTTCACGCGCGGCAATGCCGATTTCTCTGAAACTGGTATTGCTCACCAACTACCTTTTTCTTCGGTAGGTGCGGATGCTGAAGCTACTCCTCCTATCGTTCCAGGCGCAGGACCTGAAGATGTACTGGCGATCTCCTATACATCAGGAACCACTGGTGTACCTAAGGGAGTCTTATTGACAGATAGAATGTTGCGCACGTGTGCTAAAGGCGCGGCGATTGCCAATGAGGCTGGTCCTGGTGAAGTAATGCTGATGTGGGAGTCATTCTGCCATATTGGCGGCGTGCAGATGATATGTGTATGCTTGATGTATCTTTCCGTTATGGCTTTGCTTCCTCGTTTCAGTGCGTCGCGTTTCTGGGATCAGGCCCGACATTACAAAGCGACTCGTGTGCACTATCTGGGAAGTGTATTGCCGATCTTATTAAAACAGCCGCCAAGAGCCGATGATAAAAATCACTCGGTAAAAATCGCCTGGGGGGCAGGTGCTGCCCGTCAAGTTTGGAAAGAGTTTGAGGATCGTTTTGGTGTGCAGATTCATGAGGCATATGGCATGACCGAATGTTCCAGCCTGACGACGGTCTGTCTTGATGGCAAAATTGGTTCTATCGGTAAACCACTGCCTTACTTTGAGGTACGCATCATGGGAGATGACGGCAAAGTCGTGCCGACAGGAGAACTTGGTGAGATTCAGGTTAGAGGTAAACAGCCAGGGCTCATTCTCAAAGGATACTTCCGAAATCCGGAAGCGACAAGTAAATGCCTGCTTCCCGATGGTTGGTTCGCCACTGGTGATTTAGCTTACATGGACGAGGAGGGGTATATCTTTTTTAAGGGTAGGTCAAAAGATAGCCTTCGCATTAACGGAGAAAATGTTTCGGCCTGGGAAGTGGAGCGGGTCATCAATGAATATCCAGATATTGAGGAATGCGCCGTTATAGGCGTTCCCGGTGAATTGGGCGGGGATGATATGAAGGTATTCATAAAGTGTGTTTCTGGCAGGAACAGACCGAATCCCGCCGACATTGCCAAATGGTGTGAACCACGGATGGCTAAATATCAAATCCCACGTTATTACACGTTTATAGATTCGTTCGAAAAAACAGAAAGCCAACGAACAAAGAAAAATGGACTTTCACGCTCTATTGACGATAGTTGGGACCGATATGCAAAGTAATTGATTTTTGTTCGTTGCTTTATGTTCGCAAATTATATTCAAATTATATTAAGGAGGTAATGCTATGAGTTCTGTAATTATCTATGAGAAGAGGGACAAAGTTGCCTATATCACAATTAATCGTCCTGAAGTGTATAATGCCCTCAATAACGAAACGAAGCATGAACTATTCCTGGCGATTAAGGATTATTCCAAAGACGATTCCTTGCGCTGCGCGGTATTGACAGGCGCAGGCAAAAATGCCTTTTGCGCTGGCCAAGACTTCAACGAAAGCCACGATATCAAGCCTGACAAAGCTAAGGAATGGATTGACTCATTCCTGCCATTCTATGATGAAGTCAGAGGGCTTGAGAAACCGATAGTTTGTGTGGTTAACGGCGCGTGTGCCGGCTCAGGTTTCCAGCTTCCTTTGCTTTGCGACATTCGCATTGCGACGCCCAATGCGCGTTTTGGTATGACGGAGATCGACGCAGGATTCCCCACAATCACTGGCAGCAGTCTCCTGTGGACAAACCTTGGAAAGAGCCTTACTGTAGATCTGTCTTTGACCGGACGTCTGATGAGTGCAGAGGAAGCTCTGCATCATGGTTTGATCTCAAAGATCATTCCTTGGGAAAAACTGGACGAAGAGGTTGCGGCGTATTGTGAAATGCTTTGCTCTAAGCCGCCGACGGCGATTCGCACGATGAAGAAGTGGTTCAATATGATTGAAGAGCCGCAGTATCGCGCCAGCTTCTATTACGCGGCGGAGGCTCATTTCCGTGGCTATGCATCGGGTGAACCTAAGATTTGGCAGGAACGCTTTATGGCTAAGCATAAGGCAAGAAAAGAGGCAGAGAGTAAAGATTGATGTCTGCTTATTTGTGTGAAGCCTTGTTATAACGGGCGGTATCTGTTATAGGTTGGGTATTTACCCTTTTGTTGGCGGTTGTCATCGCTTGATGCAATGGCAGCCGCCTTTATGAAAGTTAGCCTAAATAACATGATGACTATTTTTTTAAAAAGGGTGACGGATTAATGGGTAAACCTTTGGATGGTATATTGGTAGTAGATTTTACGATATATTTCGCCGGCCCGTCTGCCGGAAAAATTTTAGCAGACTGGGGGGCAAATGTCATAAAGGTTGAGCCGTTAGAGGGAGAACCTGGGCGTTATTCAGGTGCGGTTATGGGGTTGAGGGCGGACGATGGTTCCAACCCATATTGGGAGCTGTTAAACGGGGGAAAACGCACGATATCAATAAATATGAAGAGCACTGATGGACAAAAAATAATGGACCGCCTACTGGCGCGGGCTAATATTTTTATTTCTAACTGCCGGCTGCAGGCGTTATCTCGTCTAGGATTGGAATATGAAACAATGTCGGTCAAGCATCCTCACATTATCTGGGGTCACATATGCGGATATGGGCATAACGGAGACGAGTCTGGGAAACCGGGATTTGACGCTGCCGCATTTTGGTCTCGTTCTGGAGCGCTTTTGGATGTGGCGGATAAAGACGGCAATCCGCTGACTAATCCGTTTGCAATGGGGGATATAGCTACCGGTTGTTCACTTGCGGGAGGTGTTGCCGCCTGCCTTTATAAACAAGCGATGTCTGGACGGGGAGAAAAGGTGGTAACGTCGCTTTATGCGACAGGTATTTGGCATTCAGCATGTTTAGTCCAGTCAACATGGCATGGCGATGAATGGCCGAAAAGCCGCAGGCAGCCATTTAGCCCTCTGTGCAACTCATTCCGCTGTAAAGACGGCAGGTGGCTGTATATGTCTATTATGGAATATAAGCGTTACTTTAGTGTTCTTTGCCGTGTCGTTGGCAGGCCAGAGTTAATCGTTGATCCACGTTTTAACAATGAGCCGGCGCTGCGCGAACATTGTGCTGTTTTTACGAAAATACTGGATGAGGCTTTTATGGAAAAAGATTATGAGGAATGGGATCGTTTATTGATAGAGGCGGACATCGTACATGATCGTATCGGTCATTTCAAAGATGTGGCAAGTGATCTGCAGGCGTTAGCGAACAATTATGTCTACTTTACACATGACAGGGAAGGTACGGATGAATTGATCCCCGCAACCCCTGTGCAATTTGGCGAGTGGAACATGGAGCATAAGAACGCTCCACTGATGGGCGAAAATACAGATGAAATAATGACAGAACTAGGCTATTGCCAGGAGGATATTGAGCATTTTAAAAAAGGCGGTACTATTAGTTAGCCATTGCATATAAAAACTCTTACTTTTCAGAGAGATTATTTGTCAGTCTGTACCTGTTTTGTCTTTTGTTTTTTCACAACCATTTCAGCACATTCTATAAAGGATTTTGTGGCAGGGGACGCATCTGACAACAAAGGTACAGCCATTCCCAATGTGCGGTAACAATGAGGTGATAGCTCCCTTAAAACTACTCCGTCCTTTTCGTTTTCGGCAATTAGTCCAGGTACCAAGCAAACCCCCAAGTTTTGCCGCGCCATGCTTATCAGCGAATAATCAAAATTGGTGGTATAGACAACCCTTGGGGTTATCTGGGCTAGAATTTTTTCCACATCTAAATCTCGGCCCGTGGGTGCGACAAAATGTAGTATTGGAGCATTGTTAAGCATTTTAATCGGCAGTGGATCGTACTCAGCCAACTGGTTTTCCGGCGACATTGCAGCATAAATAGGATCTTGCAGCAGTTCAATAAAATCATAGCTATGGTAATCCTGCTGACTTAAAAACGCGACGTCAATAGTGCCTTCGTCAAGACATTTTTCCATATCGCTGCAATTGCCTTTCATTAGCGAGATGTCGATATTCGGGTGCTGTTTGAGAAATTCTTTTAAAATCTCCGGCAGATAAAATAAAGTTACGCTTGTATAACTGCCTATACGGATACTGCCCCGCGTCAAACCCTTAATCTGCATTATTTTGTGATTCATTTGATGATTAATATCTACTAAATCAGTAAAAAATTGTATCAGCTGTTCTCCATCGGGTGTCAAGGAGACGCCCGAATGACAACGTTTTAGCAGACGGAAGCCAACCTCTTTTTCTATCCCGTTTATAATGTGAGTTATTCCTGATTGAGTATAACCTAAGGATTCCGCAGCTTTCGTTAGGTTATTATGTTCTATAACTTTTAAAAATACCTGCAGCTTATTGATATCCATAGAAATCTCCCCTTATAAAAATTCTTTCCTTAATTTTATACAAAAATTCATAAGATGTTCATGAAAGAATGTAATGGAAAGATTAACAAATATAATTATCATCATAGGTACGTGCGTGTTAATATTTATTTAGATAATTCAGCCATATTAATAAAGCAAATGTGTATATTTATATTTTTTGCTAAACTTCACAAAGCATTAAATTACTACCTATGATTTTAAGTTCGCACGGCGAAGGGGCTCGCCGATTCGAACTACACAAGAAACAGTATTGTGCCGTACTCGATTAGTACCGCTGTTTTGTTTTTTGTACCGCATATTCAGAAAACCGAAAAAGGAGAATATAAAAATGGCTGAAAACAGAACATTCCGTAAACCTACATTGGCCGAAGCTATCATTGTCGTACTGGCACTTTTTCTTCCAATCACGATAGGTAATATAATATTGGGCTATAATATAATTTTAATGTTGTTAGTCGCAGGTTCCTTGGCATCTTTAATGGCCATGTGCATCGGCTGGCGATGGAAAAAAATTGAAACTTCCATCATCAAGCATTTGGACGGAGCCATGCCTTGTGTGTTCATACTATTTATGATTGGTGTCGTAGTCGCATCGTTTATTTTTGCCGGCTCCATACCGATGCTTATCTATTATGGAATGCACATGGTAAACCCTAAATTTCTGATGCTCTGCTCGCTGTTGATTTGCTCTGTGTTGTCCGTAGCAACAGGTTTGTCTTGGACTTCTGCCGGTACTGCTGGTGTCGCTCTGATGGGTATTGCCATGGGGCTCGAAGTTCCGCTTCCTCCCGTTCTTGGAGCTATCGTTGCCGGTGCAGTTATTGGTGACAAATTATCCCCTCTTTCCGATACTACGAATCTTGCCGCGATGGCCACCGGTGTTTATCTTTATGACCATATCAGAAGCATGCTGTGGACGACTGTTCCGGCTTTTATAGTTGCCGCAGTCATTTATACAGTCTATGGTTTAACCAGTATTTCCGGAGGTTCTCTAGAGTCTGAGAATGTTACGATTATGCTGCGGCAGATGGATCAAATATATAATTGGAATATACTTTTGATGATTCCGTTTGTCATTATGATCGGCGGAGCTCTTTTGAAATATCCCGCAGTTCCCTGTATGTTCGGGGCATCACTGGTAGCCATTGTTTTGGGAGTCTATGTACAGGGTTTCAGTTTTGCTGACGGCGTTAATTGCCTGATGTCAGGTTTCAAGGTAAGTATGGCCTCATCTTCAGGCATAGACCCGGAAGCTATTTCTCCCGCTGTTTTAAAGCTTCTACATCGCGGTGGTTTAAACAGCATGTTCTTTACAATTTGTATTGTCATCAGCGCATATACCTATACTGGAATTGCTCAGGGCGCAGGCTATTTTGATATATTGCTGGAACACCTTGTCGGTAAAAAGGCATCACAGGGTATGACCGTTCTTATAGCGGTTATTTCAGGAATATTTCTGACGATTTTTGGCGGTATCAGTTACATTCCGATCATTATGCTTGGCACGTTATTTAAAAAGCCATTCCTGCGTCACAATCTTGACCTCAGCAACTTATCGCGTACCTGCGAAGATACCGGTACGATGTTCATTGCCTGTGTTCCTTGGGCGTCCTCAGGGGTTTATTATCACGGAGTCTTTGGTGTCAGCGTGCTTACCTTTGCTCCCTGGATTATAATTTCTTTCATTTGTCCGGTTCTTGCCGTTATTTACGGGTACACTGGCTTTGGGATGAAAAAGATATCGCCAGAGGAGGCAAAACGTCAGTTAGCTGCATTAGAAGCAGAGGATTCCGTTATCGTGTAGGAGTTTTGTGAACGTTATGGATGTTAAGATTTATTAAATTAGCAGGATTTTAGGTGATGTAAAACAATTACATTTTGTAGGAAATATCGTTAGTTTTATTTATACCGACAAAATAGAAGGCGCGGTCATATTTTTGCCCGCGCCTTCGTCGCGTTGCTCGTATGCTTAAACCAGGCCGTAAAATGCCAGCCGTTTTTTCGTCTCTTCTTTTCCGAGCTGGCTTGCCACCTCGAAGACGCCGGGGCTGACTTTGCGGCCTGTGAGGGCCCAGCGCATCGGCGTAGCAGATTCTTTCATCGAACTTTCGTTGGCGGCGAAGATAGTCTGTGCCTGCTCGTGGAGGTGTTCAGGGGTGCCATCTCCCCACGCCGCAAGCAGTTCACCGTAGATTTTTTTGAGCTTCGGATGCAGCTCTTCTTTGATATCGTTCCCGTCGTAACGCTCCTGCACTTTGGCGAAGTCGAGGAAGTAGTCGCTGTATTCGGCGACCTGGATCGTCGTCTGGCCGCGTCCGCCCATCGTCTTTAGCGAGGCGGCGAGGTAGCCGTCGCCGAATTTGTCCACGGGCAACCCCATCTGTATCCAGAACGGGCGTATGACTTCCAGCAGTTTTTCCGGAGCCATGCGCTTCATCTGTTCCTGGTTTATGTGGTTGAGTTTGTCGATGTCAAGCACAGCGGGTTTTCTCGTGACGTTTTTGATGTCGAAGAGCTCCACCGCCTCGGCGCGGGAGAATATCTCCTCGCCGTTTCTCGGCGACCAGCCGAGCAGCGCGAGGAAGTTGAATACGCCGTCGGGGAGATAGCCCAGGTCGTTGTATTCAAATACGGAGGTCGCGCCCTGGCGCTTCGAGAGCTTTTTCTTGTCTTTGCCAAGTATCATTGGCAGGTGCGCGAATCCCGGCCTCTCAAAGCCGAGGGCGTCGTAGATTAGGAGCTGTTTCGGTGTGTTGATGACGTGGTCCTCGCCGCGGATGACCATGTTTATCCCCATCGTGTAGTCGTCGATGACGACGGCGTAATTGTAGGTCGGCATGCCGTCGCGCTTCATAATGACGATATCTTTTATGGTGCCGTCCTGATTGACGGAGGCGTTTTCACTCTCGACGTCGATGTCGCCGTAGACTTCGTCGTGGAAGTGGATATGTTTGCCCGGCAAAACTTTGAAGAAGACCGCGCCGTCCTGTTCGTAGGCCTTGCCCTCGTCGAGGAGCTGCTGCGTGTATTTTTTATAAAGGTGCATACGCTCCGACTGGCGGTAAGGCCCGTAATCTCCGCCCTTGTCGGGGCCCTCGTCCCAATCCAGTCCCATCCAGCGCATGCCGTCGAGGATGCTCTGTTCGTATTCCTTTGTCGAACGCTCCAGGTCGGTATCCTCGATGCGAAGCACGAAAGCGCCGCCAGTCCGGCGCGCGAGTAGCCAGTTGAAGAGCGCGGTGTGCGCTCCGCCGATGTGGAGCGATCCCGTCGGGCTCGGTGCGAATCTTACTCTTACCTTATCGGTCATTTATTATTTCCTCCCCTGAATTTTTACATATTCTATGTGGCGATAACAGAAACGATTCCTTTAAAATAGTCTTTGGAGTATTATAGACGAACCGCACTGGCGGCGTATAGACTCATTGCCACAAGTGAATATTATATCCTAAAGACTGCGAGGATGGGTTATGAAAAAACAAATGCTATTGATAGACGGACACGGGCTCGCGTATCGGGGCTTTTACGCGCTGCCGGAAAATCTCGCGGCGACGGACGGGACGCCGACGAACGCCATCCTTGGGTTTATGAATATGCTGATGAAGGCGCTTGAGGAGTGGCCCTCCGAAGGGCTGGGAATATTTTTTGACGCGAAGGGGCCGACGAAGCGCCACGAACTGTTTGAAAATTATAAGGAGGGACGCAAACCGATGCCCGATTCCTTCAAGGTACAGCTGCCGCTTATCGTGGAGCTCTGCGCCGGAATGGGGCTGCCGGTCTTCATGCGCGAGGGGGTTGAGGCGGACGACTGTATCGTCTCCACGGCGGTGGCCGGCGCACGTGACGGCTGGGGCGTGAAGATACTCTCCGCTGATAAAGACCTGTTTCAGGCGATAAACGGTGATATAGCGGTGATCCGCCCCTCGCGCGGCGTGACGGACTTTAACCTTTGTGACGAGGAGAGTTTCAGGGAGAAGTACGGATTTGAACCTATGCTGATGGCCGACTATCTCGCGCTGGTGGGCGACGCGGTGGATAACATCCCCGGTGTTCCCGGCATCGGCGACAAGACGGCGAAGGAGCTGGTCGGTAAGTTCGGCGCGCTGGAGGGGATTTATGAAAATCTCGATTCGGTGGCCAAGGCGCGCCGCGGCAGGCTTGAAGAGCATCGGGAGCTGGCCTTCCGCAGCCGCGAGCTGATCGTTCCGCAGCCGACGGCGCCGGTGCCTTTCGCAGAGCTGGCGGTGGGTGATCCGCGGATGGAGGAGCTTCTGCCCTTATGCCGCCGTCTGGGGCTGAAAAAGCTGTTGGAACGTTTCGCTGACGGCACGGAGCCCGCTGCCGGCGAGGAGGCGCAGAGTGTCATGACCCGGGAGATAAAGGCTGTTGATGTTTCGCTAGATGAGCTGCTTGCCTCGGACGATCTTGCGATAGCGCCGGCGGTGATTTTGCTCGGCGGTTTCGCCCTCGCCGACAGGGAGGGACGGACGGCTAACCTTGACCTTTCCTCTGCCGAAGATGTCGAAAAGTTCCGCGGCTGGTCTGAGCATGGGACGCTCACCCTCTATGGCTGCCGGACGCTGATGTCTCTCTCCCCGGAGCTGCCGCTGCCGCCATTTGAGAGGATACGCGACCTTGAGATCGCCAATTATCTGCTTCATCCCGACCGCGGCGGCTTAAAGGGCATCGCGCGCGCCATCGGCGGAGATCTGCCGGAGGACCGTGAGCTGGCGCTGCGTCTCTTCGACCTGTATGAGTTTTTTGAACCCGATATAAAGAGGTACGGTCTGGATAAGGTGATGCTGGAGATCGACCTGCCGCTCTCCAGAACGCTCGCCAAGATGTACCGCACGGGGATACACGCGGACGCCGAGATGCTTGCCGCAGTGGAGGATGAGCTTTCGCACAACATCGCCGCCGCGGAGGCGGATATCGAAAACTATGTTGGCGAGAGGATAAATCTTTCGTCTCCGAAGCAGGTGAGCCAGCTTCTCTTTGAGCGGCTGATGCTGCCGCCGATAAAGAAGAACCACAGGGGCTATTCTACCGACGCTTATGTGCTCGAGGAGCTTTCCAAGCTGCCCGAGCCGCTCTGTGTCGTACCGCAGAAGATAATAAACTACCGCGAGGAGTCTAAGGTGCAGACGGGGTTTGTGCAGCCCTTCCTGAAGCTGAGCCGCGAGGGCGACGGCCTCATCCATTCAACCTTCGACCACCTGGCTACCGGCACGGGCCGTCTTGCCAGCAAGGACCCCAACGTTCAAAATATGCCGGTCTTCGGCGACTGGGCAGACCGCTTCCGCGCCTGCTTCACGCCGCGCGACGGGGAATCTGTTTTTGTCGCGGCGGACTATTCTCAGATCGAGCTGCGTGTTCTGGCGGACCTGACCGGTGAGGAGAAGCTTATTCAGGCCTTCCACGACGGTCATGATGTTCACCTTGAGACGGCCTCATGGGTCTTTGGACTGCCCTCCGGCGATATCACCCCCGAGCAGCGCCGTTTCGCTAAGGTGGTAAATTTTGGCCTGATTTACGGCATGAGCGCCTTTGGCCTCGCGCAGAGGCTGGGTATTCCGCGCAACGTGGCGGCGCAGATGGTGGACAAATATTTCAGCGTGCTGCCGAAGGTGCAGAAGTATATGAGTGACAGCGTCTCGGAGGCGAAGGAGCGTGGTTACACGATGTCGCATTTTGGGCGGATACGGCCGCTCTCCGAGGTGGCGACCATCGATGGACGCGGCAATAATCCTATTAACCGCGTGGCGGTGAATACCCCGCTTCAGAGCACTGCGGCCGACATCGCCAAGGTCGCCCTCTTTCGCTTCGACGAGGTGTTGGAGAGGGAATTCCCCACGGCGAAGACTGTACTTCAGATACACGACTCCATCATCTGCGAGTGCCGCCGGGACGAAGCCGAGGCGGTGGAGAAGCTGCTGGTAAAGACAATGGAGGCCGTCGATATCCTCAAGGTGCCGCTCAAAGCGGAGCCGAAGCGGGGGCTCTCGCTGAAGGAAGTCTAGCCATTTGGACTATATCTGAGCGACCTGCGGGTTTATCGTTCCGCATATGCGGCGGGATGGCGGTTCCCTGCCGTTCTGCCGCTTAAAAGTATCTTATCGACGAAAGAGGGAATATAGGATGTTTGTACTGGACAGTCAGATCGCGTCGGAGGAGCTTGACAACGGTGTTGTGAGAAAGATCAAAGGTTACATTGACGATCTCATGCTTGTCGAGCTTACCTGGAAGGCGGGGCAGGAGGGCGTTCTGCACCATCATCCGCACCGTCAGTGCGATTATGTGGTGAAGGGGCGTTTCGAGGTAACCCTTGGCGGCGAAAAGAGGGCGCTTGGACCGGGGGACTGTTTTTATGTCAAGGCCGACGTCCCGCACGGCGTTAAAGCGCTTGAGGACGGTGGCGTATTGCTGGATATCTTCACGCCGATGCGTGAAGACTTTATAAAGTAGTAAGAGGGCCTTTATATTATGCAGAATTTTACCTATTACGCGCCGACGAAGATCGTCTTCGGCAAAGAGACGGAGAAAGAAACCGGCGCACTGATCCGTGAACAGGGATGCGAACGGGCACTTATCGTATACGGCAGCGGCAGCGTAAAGCGCAGCGGGCTGCTGGAGCGCATCTCCGCCTCGCTTGAGGATGCCGGAGTCTCCCATGTAGAGCTGGGGGGCGTCATTCCTAATCCGCGCCTTTCAAAGGTCCGCGAGGGAATAGAGCTCTGCCGCCGTGAGAAAGCCGACTTTTTGCTCTCCGTGGGAGGCGGCAGCGTTATCGATACCGCGAAGGCGATCAGTTACGGCGTTCCGTATGCGGGAGATGTGTGGGATTTCTTCGCGGGTAAGGCCGCAGCGCAGGCTGCCCTGCCGATGGGCTGCGTGCTGACGATCGCCGCCGCGGGCAGCGAGATGAGCAATTCAAGCGTCATCACGAACGAGGAGAACGGACTTAAGCGTGGATACCGGAGCGACCTCTCGCGGCAGCGTTTCGCGGTGCTGAACCCCGAGCTCACATACACGCTGCCGCCATACCAGACGGCGAACGGCGCCGTCGATATCATGATGCATACGATGGAGCGCTACTTTACCTCCGAATGCGACCTTCTCTTAACCGACGCGCTTGGCGAGGGGCTGATGCGCACGGTGATGGAGTGTGCTCGCACGCTGCGCGATGATCCCACGAATTACGCCGCCCGCGCCAACATGATGTGGGCCTCCAGCCTTTCGCACAACGGACTGACGGGCTGCGGTTCGGTCGAGGACTGGGCCTCTCATCAGCTGCAGCACGAGCTTGGCGGAATGTTCGACTGCTCGCACAGCGCGGGGCTCGCGGCGGTATGGCCCTCATGGGCGCGTTATGTGATGGACGCCGATTACGTGCTGTTCGCCCGCTTCGCCGTGAAGGTGATGGGGGCAGCTCCCGCAGCGGACGAGCGGGAGACGGCGGAGCGTGGCGTCGCCGCCGTTGAGTTCTTCTTCCGTTCGATAGGGATGCCGACAAATATTCGAGAGCTGGGTTACGAACTCAGCGAGGCACAGATCGCGGAGCTCGCCGAAAAGTGTACCAACGGCAGAACGCGCACCGTAGGCGGCTTAAAAAAGCTGGGTTACGGAGACATCGTAAAAATTTATGAGGGCGCGCGCGGTTGAGGACAGTGTTTTTTCGTAACGCGCTTATAATCAGGTAAATGAAATAAAAAACTTGCGTCTGCCGGCAATCTGGCATATAATACATTGCTGTATGTTAGACGTACTTGAACATCTGGAGGTGCAATAAATGAAGAAGGACATCCACCCGAAATACGAAACCTGCAAGGTCACCTGCGCCTGTGGCAATACATTTGAGACTAAGTCCACTGTGGGCGATATGAGAGTTTCGGTCTGCAGCGCATGCCATCCTTTCTACACTGGTAAGAAGGGCCGCGTCATCGAAGCGGGACGTCTTGAGAAGTTCCGTCAGAAGTATGCCGGCGTGAATTACGGACAGAAGAACGTCAGCGAGACCGCCGAATAGCTTTTCGATTTAAGAGGGGGGCGCTTAGGCGAACCCCTCTTTTGTTTAGCCAATAGTGGCAGCCCGCGTCATTTTAGGCCGCGGGCGGAATCGCCCCCCCGGCAGTCGTATCTGTGAAGTTTCGTATCTCCCGGCTTTATATGCCATGAGCGGCGGCATCCGACCGATATATAAGCGACTTGTACGAAGTCCAAGATTTAGACTTTTCGCTATTTATCGGCTGACCCAAATGCACGTATTTCTAAGCGTCTTTTATTTATGTGAGCTGAAACGATAATGAACGTCTTTTTATTTCGCGTTTGCGAGTGAAAATTAGCCTTAATAATAGTGACAATAACAGAGGAGTGGAGCCGGAATGAGCGTTTTTGTGAAACTTATCGCCGCTACGCCCGAGGCGGACAGAGTAGTCGCCGCCGCGGCAAAGATATGCTACAGCCCGTCGGGCGCGGCCGAGATATTTGACGGCCTCGACACGGCAAAGACCGCTTCGTTTTTAAAGATGCTGCGCGAGGCCGGACATCTCTCTCCCTTTGAACACGCCTCCTTTACCTTCGCGGCGGAGGGACTGAGCCGCGTAGCGACCCACCAGCTCGTGCGCCACAGGATGGCCAGTTATTCCCAGCAGAGCCAGCGTTATGTGGGGATGACCGGCAACGAATGTATTGTGCCGCCCACGGTCAAGTCTGACCCGCGCGCCCTCGCCCTATTCAAGGAGCAGACGGAGTCGGCCCAGCGCACCTACGACGAGCTTGTCGCCCTCGGCATCCCGAAGGAGGACGCGCGTTTTATCTTGCCGCACGGAGCGGAGACGCGTATCGTGCTGACGATGAACGCGCGCGAGCTGCACCATTTCTTCGCGCTCCGCCTCTGCCGCCGGGCTCAATGGGAGATACGCGAGCTGGCGAGGGAGATGCTGCGCGCTGTACGCACCGCCGCTCCCGTGCTCTTTGCCGCTGCCGGTCCCTCCTGTGTCACAGAAGGTTCGTGCCATGAGGCTCATTCCTGCGGGCAGCCCTACAAAGATATGGAGGATATGCTCTCGCAATGAGAACAACCGCACTGCTTCATGTGACGCTCTCGGCGCTCATGGATCTGCCTCCTAAAAGAATACCGGTAGGCGGACAGGCCGTCATCGAGGGCGTGCTCATGAAGGGGCCCGAACACTGGGGGCTTGCCGTCAGGGAGCCAGGCGGGGCTATCTGCCTGAAATCATGGCTCGGTTCGAATTGGCTGAAGGGCGGTTTTTGGAAATGGCCCGTCGTCCGCGGTTTTGCCACGATGGTTGAGATGATGCAGATCGGCATGCGCGCGCTCTCCCTCTCCGCGGATATCAGCCTCGGAGAAGAGGAAAAGATTTCTCCCTGGGAGATGGTGCTTTCTGTTGGGGCCGCGCTGCTTGGCGTGGTGGGGATATTCCTCGCGCTGCCGATGTTTATATCCGAATACATCACCACTCATTTCGCACTCTCTCACTTCGGCAAAAACATCGTCGAGGGATGCCTGCGCGGTGTGATCTTTGTCGGCTATGTGGCGGCGATCTCCATGTGGAAGGATATCGCCCGCGTCTTTGAATATCACGGCGCGGAGCACAAGACGATCAACGCCTATGAGCATGACGCGCCGCTGACGCCGGAGAGCGTGGCGCACTATTCGCGCATCCACAGACGCTGCGGAACCTCCTTCCTTTTGGTCGTAATCGTCGTGAGCATCATCGTCTTTTCCCTCATCGGCGGCGGTTCAGTGCTTTGGCGCGTGGGCAGCCGTGTCGTATTGCTGCCGCTAGTGATCGGGCTCTCCTATGAGTTCATCCGCGGCGCCTCAAATTCAGAGACCTGGGGAAAATACTGTATAATGCCCGCGCTTTCGCTCCAATATATAACGACGCGCGAACCATCGGCGGATCAGCTGGAGGTCGCGATAGCCGCGCTTGACATGGCGCTTGACCCCGATAAGGGGAACTCTGATTAATGGTAAATGACCGGCAGAAATAAAATGTTAGCTCCGCTGTCAGATGTACCGGATGCTAAATAGGCGGGCGGCCCTGCCTATGACGCAGAGGGGGCATATGATCAGCGGCTCATCTTACAGCAGGTGGTGCAGAATATGGAACTGATAGATAAACTTAAAGAGATAGAGGCCAGTTATCGGGAGCTGGAACAGAAGATGGCCGATCCCGCGGTGGCCAACGATCCTCAGGAGATGCAGCAGCTCGGTAAGAAGCATGTCGACCTCGCGCCGATCGTCGACGCCTTTTCTAAGTATGAGGCTGTGCTTCAGGGCATTGCTGACGCCAAAGAGATGATCGACGGCGACGACGAGGAGATGCGCGAACTGGCGAAGGAGGAGCTATCCGAGCTTGAGGCGCGCGTTCCCGAGCTGGAAAAGGATATCCGCGTGCTGCTCCTGCCTAAGGATATCAACGATGACAAGAGCGTTATCATTGAAATACGCGGCGGCGCCGGCGGCGAAGAGGCGGCCCTCTTCTCGGTAAACCTCTTCCGCATGTACACACGCTTCGCCGAACGCCAGCACTGGAAGACGGAGATCATCTCCGGCAGCGAGACCGGTATCGGCGGGTACAAGGAAATAATCTTCCGCGTCGACGGAATCGGCGCCTTCAGCATGCTGAAGTTTGAGAGCGGCGTCCACCGCGTCCAGCGCGTACCGGAGACGGAGGCCAGCGGACGCATCCACACCTCGACGGCGACCGTCGCGGTGCTGCCGGAGGCGGCAGAGGTAGACGTAGAGGTCCGCACGGAGGATCTTAAGATCGACACCTACCGCTCCAGCGGCGCGGGCGGGCAGCACGTCAACATGACGGACTCCGCGGTGCGCATTACGCACCTTCCCTCCGGGATCGTCGTCACCTGTCAGGACGAACGCTCACAGATAAAGAACCGCGCGAAGGCGATGCAGTTCCTGCGCACCAAGCTTTACGACGCCGAACTCCAGCGGCAGAACGCCGAGATGGCGGCAGAGCGCAAGGGGCAGGTGGGGACCGGCGACCGCGCGGAACGCATTCGTACCTATAATTTCCCGCAGAACCGCCTTTCGGACCACCGGATAAACCTCACCCTCTACAAGCTTGACCAGATACTTGACGGTGATCTCTACGAGCTCATCAGCATGTTGTCCGAGGCCGACCAGGCGGAGAAGATGAAGCTTCTCTCGGTATAAAATATTGAAACTGCAGGAGCTCCGCCGCCGCTGCCGCGAGACGCTCGTCCTTTCGGCGGCGGCCCGTCCGGAATACTCGGCGGACCTCATCATCTCCCGGCGTCTTGGCATCGGCCAGGCTGAACTTGTATACAAGGACGACGAAATCCCCGCGCAGGCCTGTGAGGGGATTTTCTCTATGACAGCAAAACGCGCGGGGGGCGTGCCGCTGTCATACGTGCTCCACGAAGCGGAATTTTACGGCTACCGCTTCAAGGTGGGGCGCGGCGTTCTCATTCCGCGTCCGGAGACGGAGCTGCTCGTAGAAGCGGCGCTTGAATACTTTCCCTCGGGCCGCGCGGCGTTTTTTGCCGACTGGTGCACGGGCAGCGGCTGTATCGCCCTATCCCTGCTGCTGGAGAATGAATCGCTTACTGGTATCGGCGTGGACAAGAGCCCGCAGGCGCTTCGCTGGGCTTCGATTAACAGAGGGCTTCACCGCCTCGAAAAGCGCCTTGTCCTGCTGCGCAACGCCGAACCCGCGGAGGCGCCCGTCGGCGAGGGCAGCCTTGATTTCATAATCTCCAATCCGCCGTATATACCGGAGGCGGAAATAGCGGGGCTGATGCCGGAGGTGCGCGACTATGAGCCGCACATGGCCCTTGACGGCGGGGCTGGCGGCCTATTTCTATACCGGAAATTTTTTGAGTCGTTTCCCCGTTTACTGAAAAGCGGCGGACTGCTATTGTTAGAGACGGCGGGCGAGGCGCAGATTTGTGCGCTAGAGGATATGGCACCAAGTGAATTTGTTCTCATGAATAAAATTTTAGATTATAATGGAATAATTCGTCATATTATATGGCGTAAAAGATAAAATTTAATATAATCATATCTATAAGAAAACTTATAAAGAATAATATTCTTTGAGGAAGGATGTTAATCATGGAAAAGAGAGAACTTGTAATAATCGGAGCCGGCCCTGCGGGTCTTGCGGCGGCGGTATACGGACGCCGCGCCGGACTTGACACGCTTATCCTTGAAAAGGGTATTCCCGGCGGTCAGATCAACATCACGGACGAAATTGAAAACTGGCCCGGAACGATCCACTCGACAGGCTCCGAGCTCGGCGAAACATTCCGCAAGCACGCGGAGCACTTCAAGGCCGAATTCAGAAGCTGCACGGTACAGAAGATAGATCTCAGAGACGGCAGCAAGTTTGTCGTCACCGACAGCGGCGAGATCGAGGCCGAGGCGATCATCCTCGCCACCGGCGCCAGCTTCAGGAAGCTTGGATGCCCCGGCGAAGCCGAATTCACCGGCGCGGGCGTCAGCTACTGCGCGGTCTGCGACGCGGCCTTCTTTGAGGGCGAGACGATCGCCGTCGTCGGCGGCGGCAACGTGGCCGTCGAAGAGGCCGGTTACCTCACACGCTTTGCCGATAAGGTCTACATCATCCACCGCCGTGACGAGTGGAGGGCCGACCGCCTTGCCATCGAGCAGGCGCTCGCGAACCCGAAGATCGTCCCCGTCTGGAATTCCGTCGTCGAGTCGATAGAGGGCGAGGGTGTTGTGGAGAAGCTCGTGCTTAAGAACGTCAAGACCGGCGAGATCTCGGATCTCCCCGTCGCCGGCTGCTTCGTATTTGTCGGCACGGAGCCGAACGTCGCCTACCTCCAGCCCGAGAGCTCGGTCGTCAAGCAGACCCGCGGCGGCTGGATCGATACCAATGACAAGATGGAGACCTCCGTCGAGGGTATCTTCGCCGCGGGCGACATCCGTGACAAGTACCTCCGTCAGGTTGTAACCGCCGCCGGCGATGGCGCGGTGGCAGCGATGGCCGCCTACTCATACATCACCGAGCAGCTTCACCTCCGCTCAGTGCTCATCGACCCCGAAGAGGTGATCGCCCTCTTTACCTCCAGCATCGACCAGGATCAGGTCAAGCTGCAGGTCGAAGCCGAAAAATACGCGAAGGAGAGCGGCAAGCAGATCGCCTTCATCGACGGCTACCGTAACGGCAAGATGGTGGAAAAGCTCGGAATCGCGAAGCTCCCGACGATCGTTGAGATGAAAAAGGGCACGATGGTTCGCTCCGCGGAGCCCACAACGGTAGAGGACATCAAAAAGTTTATCGCGTAAGATCACGCGAAAATAACTTTAATCAAAAACAGCGGGAGGCGTCATTGACGTTCTCCCGTTATTTTTATCTTCTAATTTGTGGATTGGTCACCTTCGCCGCGTGTTAAGAGTCATTCCGTCATCATCCTGATGATCTCTTTATCGGTCTCATACATCCCGACCCTGCCAAGCCTGCCTATGTTCTTGATCGTATTCTCAACACCTTTGAGGATAACACCGTCGCCGCCGTAAAATTGCTGCCCGTTTTTGTACATCTCATAGCCGATGATGCCTGCGTCGACGGCGACGGCAATTTTTGCCGCGCAGGAGGATTTAGCTCCGTCGCAGATGATTCCTGAAGTCACGGCGAGCGTGTTAACTATTGTGTGAATGATCGTTTCGTAATCGCCGCCGCATAGGTAGGCGATACCTGCCCCTGCCCCTGCTCCGGCGCTGACCGCGCCGCAATAGGCCGAAAGACGGCCGATGCCGGTCTTCTGGTGTAGCGTAACGAGGTTTGATATTAGCAAAGCTCGGTAAAGCTTTTCTTTGTCAGCTTTAAGCTCCTTTGCGTATTCTATTACCGGAATGGAAGCCGTTATGCCCTGGTTGCCGCTGCCGGAATTGATCACCACGGCAAGCTCGCAGCCGTTCATACGAGCGTCGGAGCCGGCTGCCGCCATTGCCCTCGCTCTGACCTTGACGTTATCTCCATATACCTTAAGTATAACTTTGCCGATATTGGCCCCGTAGTCTTTTTTCAGTCCCTCGTTGGAGATTGCCGTATTGAGTGTTATTTGTCTATCTAATATTGACTTCACGTCCTGGATGAAGGCAGTCTCAGCGAAATCATAGATATCTTTTACGGTGAGCAATGTATAATCTGGACAGTCGGTGTCTTCTACATCTAATATCTCTTTGTTTTTCAGCACCTTGCCGTCTTTTTCTATAAGGACAATATTTGTGTGTTCATTTACCGTCCGTACTTTCGCCCATGAATTGTCTCTGTATACCGTTACGGTAATATCGAGAAGATGATCAGAATTGGCGGAGCTGGTTATGATCTTGGTATTCTCTAAATATTCTCCTAGGTTGGTTTTAGCCTCAACTGAGATATCCGCGATGACTTCTAGGCCATTTGTTGCATCTCCTGCCAGTGCGCCAAGGGCGGCGGCGACGGCGATGCCACGCCTGCCGCCGGTATTCGGGACAACGACACTCTTGACGTTTTTAATGATGTTGCCGCTTGCTTTAACCTCTATATGGTTGGGAAGCGCTCCAAGCACCGCTCTGGCCTTTGCTGCACAGTAGGCGATGGCTATTGGTTCTATGCAGCCCATGGCGGGAACGAGTTCTCGCGTAAGTATTTTTAGATAGCTCTGATAGGTCAAACTATTACGTTGCATGTTGATACTCCTTTGCTTGAATCCTTTGCCGCTGCCTATGTCGGCTGTATGCTATTGACCATTCGCAGAGATGTTGGAAGCGACCCTGATAATGCAGTAGTCGTCTCCGTCCAAAGTATTCCTATCGTGGAAGCAGAGATAACCCTTCCCATAGGCCCTGAATTTTGCCTGGTCGACCCAGCAATAGAGCCTGCCTAGGCGTTCTGCCTCTTTGCCGAGCTTCTTCCAGTTGTCGGCAAGGGGACAGTAGGTGATTTTGCTGATTTTTTCGCAGGGCCTGTCGTTGGGTTTATCGATGGGAGCCGTCTGCCAGCCCATTGAGGGCAAGTCTTTGCCATGCTTGAAATTGAGCAGCGTTGTCTCAAGATCCTGGCTCTCGATCTTCTTCATAGCGCTCTCAGCGGCGAGTTGTCCGTATTTGTCGATTGCTTTGCGGGTCAGTTTATCGGCCTTCTCCGGAGACAGCTCCTCTTCAAGCGTTTTAGCGAAGGCATAATGGAGAAAGGCCAACCGCTCCGCCATGATTAATACATTCTCAACCGCTAGTTCTTTGGATACTGTTGTTTCACACATTCTCTATCCCTCCATGGTTACAGTATTAAATTGGTTCAAGAGCGATGGCACTATATTATCTTCATAATCATTTGTCCTGCCCATTTGAAGCTATTTTATCAAAGAGCAGGCAGAGGCTGCGGATCGCATTCCTGAAATCTTTGACGTAGAAGCATTCGTTAGGTGAATGGGAGCCGTTTTCCGGCCTGCCCCAGCCAAGAATCAGCATCGAAGGAATTTTCAGCGAATCTTTTATCTCACTTATAATATGGATCGTTCCACCTGAGCGTATGAAGGCCGGGGCCTTTCCAAAAGCTTCCTCAATGGCCTCTGCCGCCATTCGTACATTAGGGTCGTCTATCTCGGTGACGACAGGTGTTGCCCCAAATAGAAAGCGGATATCCGTCTCCACTCCCGCTGGAATATTTTCGCGGATGAAATTTTCAAAGCAGCGAAATACTTTTTCAGGGCTTTGGTTAGGAACCAAGCGAGAACTGATTTTAGCAAAGGCCCTTGCCGGTATCACTGTCTTTGGGCCCTCGCCGGTGAAGCCGCCCCATATACCGTTTATGTCCAGCGTTGGGCGCGCGCTTTTTTTCTCAATGGCTGAGCAGCCCTTTTCTCCATGCAGCATGGCCATTCCAAGCGATTTGGCCACGGCGGCCTCGTCATAGGGCAGATGTGCCATTGCCTCGCACTCCCGTGAACTGAGTGGACGCACATCATCGTAAAACCCAGGTATTGTTATGTGCCCATCCTCATTTTTCATTTTTGCAAGCAGCGTGGTTATGACCTCTGTAGCATTTAACGCGATACCTCCGAATAGGCCGGAATGAAGGTCTTTTTTCATCGTTTGCAGGGCAATCTCAAAGGAGACTATCCCACGAAAGCCGCAGGTTACGGCGGGAATGTCTTTTGACAGCATTGAGCTATCCGAAACGAAGAAGATATCACTGCGTAACTTATCGCCATTTTCCTTGAGAAAACGCAGCAGATTCTTACTGCCGATTTCCTCCTCTCCCTCGGCGAGGAAGATTATATTTAGAGGTAATTCTCCGCGCACCCGCTGATAACTTTCCAATGCTTTGACGTAGGTGTAGAGCTGCCCTTTGTCGTCGTTTGCCCCCCTGGCGAATATTGCCCCGTTTCTGATACTTGGTTCAAATGGTGGTGTTTTCCATTCCTCAAGCGGTACCTCCGGCTGCACGTCATAATGTCCGTAAATCAGCAGAGTTGGTGCCTCTTTGCGGTGTTCATGTCTGGCAAGCATGATAGGCCAGCCATTTGTTTCTATGAGGTCGCCGTGGAAACCAATATCTAGGAGTCTACCCAGTAACCACTCTGCCGAACACCGCATAGCGTCGCTGTTCTCTGAATAGGCGCTGACACTTGGAATCCGTAGGAACTCGCAAAGCTCCTGCTGATAGCGTTCTAACGAGTCGTCTATGTCTTTAAAAAATTTGTTTTCGGCCATCTTTTGTTTGTTATACCTCCTGCTGCGATTTAAGACAACGCGATAGAGTTGCAGCTTAGATTTTTTAGCTAAGGAGCCGTGCTATCCCAGTTCAGTTAGGGCATTACGGCTCCCAGCCATGTTACTTCGTGTTGCCGATAGGAGTTTTTACATAAAGATTTCCCTAGGATGCTCTGTGCCTCTACTTATCTATCTCTTTGGCCGTCCATCCGTAGTGGCCGATGAGCGAATCCAGAGTCCAATATTCCTGTGCGTTATAGCAGAAGGCAAATGGTTTGAACTTGTCGATCATGACCTTGTTTTTGTCGTTCAGCACTTCTTCATCAGCGTGCGTCGCCACGATCTCTGCGAGGAATATGTCATGTGAGCCAAGGGCGATGATATGTTTAATCACGCACTCAATGTTTACAGGACATTCCTTTATCATCGGTACTTTGACAATCGAGGCTTCTACCGGCGTCAGCTTTGTAGCCTCCCATTTATTGACCTTCCTTGCGCTGAGTATCCCACATAGGTCGGTCTCTTTGGTGAGGTTACCTCCAGGGATGTTGATGACGAACTCTCCCGTCTCTTTCAGCATATGATATGAGTAACGTGTGTCGCGGACTGAAATGTAGGCCATTGGCGGAACGGCGTTGATGATACCGCCATAGGAGATCGTGATGATGTTTGAATTGCCGTTTTTGTCGGCGCAGGTGGCCATAAAGGCTGGAATGGGTGAGATCGCGGAAACTGCGCCTATGTTCTTTTTTGCCATGGTAATATCCTCCTTTTAAATAACGTCAGTTTACTTGCAGGGCTCGTCGTTTACGACCCAGAGACGGGTCTTAGCCTGCCAGGTAGCGATACCGCCCATAAGGCCCCAGCATGTCTCGGGGATGCGCAGGAAGGTTATATAAGTGCGGTAGGGTGAGACTCCCAAGACCCTTGTCATAATCGAAGTAAGCGCTGCGGAGATGTCGTTGTTGGTCTTATGCTCGATACCGACCATACTGCGTACATCGATCAGGGCCATCGGTTCCGAGCTATTGCCCATCATACCGTCTACCTTCTGGAGTATTACCATTACAGCCTCCTCGTTTTTGTGTGCCTGTTCGACCATTACCTTTGTTGCCTCGCGCAGGATAGTCTCCCTATCGCTTTCGTTATATGCTACGTTTGTCTGAATCTGTACACAGGGCATGAAAATTCCTCCTTAATATATATTTTTATTGGCTACTTTATTAGTTTTCCGCTTCGGTCGTTTTGAGCGAAGTCAGAAGGCTAACCACGATAAGTGTAAGAATTGAGAGCGGAACGGCAATCAGCGCACCGTCGATATTGTTAAAGCCGCTCTTAAGCCAAAGCTCCCAAACGAGCGCTGAGCTGCCGCCGATAATGATAGAACAAATGCCTCCGGCTGGAGTGACGCGCCTCCAAGTAAATGCTGCTACGAGTGCGGGAGTGATGGCCGCTGCGTATACGGTGTAAGCGTACATGATGATACCTAGCACATCTGTAAATTTGGCAATCAATATATAGGCCAGTATTCCGCAGGCGACTACTAAGAACCGTACCATCTTTAGCTTATGCGCTTCGTCGTTATTCTTTGTAATATAGGGCGTGACGATGTCGTGTGCAACGCTAGTCGCGGCCGAGAGCATAAATGAATCTCCGGTGGTTATCATGAACGATACCGCCGCTGCAAGAATAAGGCCGCCGACGGCGAATGGTAGATGGTGCATCGCGATCATCAACAGGGCGGTATCCGGACGGATGCCCTTAAGGTAGGGAATGGAGAAGGCTTCAATCAACACCGTCATTGTTCCGAGTATGACGGCCCCTACGATAAATAGAGCGCAAGATTTTGTAGCTTCTTTTCTATTCTTCGCAGCATTGAACCTTATGAAGAGGTTCTGGTCCCCCATCGCGAGAAAGGCGGTTGCTACAAGTACACCCCAGTTGGTAAGGCTGTTGTTGTTGGCTCCCGACCATGTAAAATACTCGTGGGGGATCTGTGCGATCAGCCCAGAGAAGCCGCCGCTTTGGAAGAGCAGGCATGATATGGCGATGAGAAATGATACAAAGACGAAAAGTGCGCTGATTGCATCTGTGTAGGCGACGGAAGCCAGACCGCCGGTGACAGTCAGCAGGATTATGATTACGGCGGAGATGATAGTTCCCGTTTCAACGGGCAGCCCTGTCACGATATTGATGACGTAGCCGGCACCCTTGAACTGATATGACGTGATGCCTATATAAGACAGGACGATGAAAACGGTGGCTAAGACACTGGCTGTCGTGCCGTATTTGTCTTTAAACAACGCAGGAATGGTAGTATTTTCCGCCGCTCTGATCTTTCCGGCAATCAAGAAAACGACAAGCAGACCGATTGGCGTGGAATACTGATAGATGAGCCCGGCTAGGATGCCGCGGGAATAGACGATATTCGCGCAGCCGGTAATGCTGCCGCCGCCAAACCAGGTGGCGATCAGCGTACCGATAACTATCCAAAGTGGGAGGCTTCTGCCAGCTGTGACAAAACCTTCACTGGTCTTGACCAATTTTTTGCTAATGTAAAGTCCATAGGCTACTACTACAACGAGATATGCCACAATGAACCAAAGGTAGCCGGAATGCATTAAATATCTCTCCTTTATTAGTTAATCAAATATTTATTAGATTAAAATATAGCTAACAAAAAATACCGTAATGGTATAAGCCTGGGAAGGATAAAAGAAATGGCTTAGATATACCGTATTTTACAGAACTATGCTCTCTTGGTTGTTAGTATTGACAGCCGTTTTTTGTACAGATTCTTACAATTTCCATCGCCCCTTTTATACTTTGTATTTTCATGCCGGTTCCTCCCGGATATCAGTCGCGCGCAGACCTGTTTCCTTGGAGTATGGCAATAAAACATCTAGCGGATATCTGCTAATTAGATTAGATATGACATCCGAATAAAAGTATGCTGCTATATTCACATTCTTTTTGCGGCGATGTAGTATCAATTAAGAAGGCATAAAACAACAGTAGGTCACTTTGTCAGGAGACCTATTAAATGTCGGCTTGCGGTACTATCGTAAAATTACGTCCTAACTATCTATTTATTATCCGTCCCAAGTTAATATTGGCTCGTTTCTCTCACGACCTATTGGTTGTTAGCATAGTAGGTTGTTTTATGTGACCAGTAATCGGTTCGTACATGATACAGACTCATATAAACAGACCTGTCATTCTCCGTGTAGTAAACGCGTTTTCCGCTGAGGAGCGGAAAGCCTACCGGTATTTGCATTTCTTCGGCCATTTTGTCGTCCGCGGCGGCTGCGCGGATATCTTCTTCTGCCCGGTACAGCGTGATCTGGAAATCTCTTTCCAGGACTTCGCTGATGATGAAAAAGTCCCCAGCTCGTTTGAATGCCTCAATATTAAGAGAATCCCTCACGTAATTGTGCATAGAGAAGATGGGGATGTCTTTGAAATAACGCAGTCTGTGAATGTGAATCACCTGCTGATCTTCGTCAAGCATAAGTATCTCCCGCACATCGTCGTCAGGTTTCTCCATTTTGATCCATAGAGTTTTGCTGCTCAGTTGGTTAAAATCTCTCTCCATATCCTTGGAGAAACCGCTTTGGAGCAGCCAGTGGCTCTCCTTCTTTCTGTCACAGACAAAAGTACCTCTGCCCTGGCAACGGAGCAGGAAGGTCTCCTGTTCAAGCATTGTTAAGGCCTGTCTGACAGGAGCCCTGCTGGCGCTATACAGCTTTTCGAGCTCTGCCTCTGTCGGGAGCTGGTCTCCAGGTTTTAGCTCTCCTTGGAGTATCCGTTTTTTGATATCAGCGTAGATACTATAATAAAGAGAATTTGTTTGTGTCTGTATTTTTGTTCTCTCCTCTCTAATAAATAAACTTTAATGTATTGTTTATAATCTTTATACTCAATCTATTGAGAGGATTATATACCGTAAGCTAATTTTGTCAAGCTATGGAAACCAAATATATTATGATGGCAGCTCTTCCTGAAATACAAATTTAAAATCCGTATAAAGAGCGGAGTTAAACAACCGCGGGCAAAAACGAACAGTCCTTTTTTCGGTATAATAATATAGAACGCTCTCGCAGCGAAACGTACATGGGAAAGGGAGGGGCGACCGATAATGAAAAAGACAGTGCTGCTGATGATGTTGATGGTATTACTTTTACCGGCTGTGGCCGCGCACGCGGCCGCGTCGCCGGAGCCCAGCGATAAAACGATAAAGCGCGAATTGAAGATCGGACGCAAGGGGTCGGAGGCGATCGAAAAACAGGTGCCGCGTGTCCTAGACCCTGTGGCGGAGGCGAAACTCGCGATGATCGCCGCGAAGCTTACGCCGTTTCTTCAGCGTGACCTTGATTATAATGTGCGCATCCTTGAGATGAAAGAGCCCAATGCCTTCTCACTGCCCGGCGGCATGACCTATTTCACGACCGGTATGCTTGAATTCCTGAAGAGCGAGGACGAGATCGCGGCGGTCATGTGTCACGAATTTATCCACGCCGACCGCGCTCACGGGATCGTACAGGCGAAGCGCAACAATAGGCTCACGCTGCTGACGATCGCGGGGCTGGTCGCCGCGACGCAGGCGGGCGACTCCGGCGCGGGGGTCGCGGCGATGGCGAGCGGACTGCAGACGGCTCTGATGAACAGCTACAGTATCGAGCTGGAGAAGGAGGCCGACGCGAGGGGGATAGACATCCTCTACAAGGCCGGCTATAATCCCGCGGCGATGCTGACGATGATGGAGCGTATGAAGGTGGAAAAGCTAAAGCGCGCTCAGTATCAGCTCGGCATATTCCAGACGCACCCCGAGGAGGAAGAGCGCGTAGAGGCGGCTCTTCAATATCTGCGCGATAAGGGCATCGAGATACAGCGCAAGGATGTGGTGCAGTCGCTGAAGATCAAGACCGACACCGTATCCGGCAATGTGCGTCTATATGTGGACGACGCCGTGCTTCTGTCAGCTCCGGCGACGGAGGAGTCGTCCAGGCTTTTCACGGAGCTTGGCGAGCGTTTGGATAGCACCCTCGAGCTTGAGCTTGCCCCATACGATATAAAGATACTCGGAGAAAAGGGAGAACAGTCTCTGGTGATAAGGCGCAAGACGATCCTCACGGAGAGCGAGCTGCTCCCGGGAATGCCGCCGCTTGCCGAACTTCGCGACCGGATAAACGACGCGCTCAACAAGTCGCGCCGGGGAAATATGCTGACGGATTATTTTCAGTAGGGGTCAAGAGCGGTTTTTTCCTGTAGAATGTGTAAGGATTGATCGAGGAGGGGAAACATGTATATTTCACTATACCGCAGATATAGGCCCCAGACATTTTCCGACATGGTCGGACAGAGCGCGGCCGTCGGCGTATTGCTGGAATCCCTGCGCGAGGGCTCGCTTGGGCACGCCTATCTTTTTTCGGGACCGCGCGGATGCGGCAAAACCTCTGCCGCGCGCCTTGTAGCTAAGTCACTTGACTGCCTGAACCGCGGCGAGGACTGCGAACCATGCGGCGTGTGCGAGAATTGCCGCGCCATCGCCGCCGGCGAACATCTCGACGTCATTGAGATCGACGGAGCCTCAAACCGCGGGATAGGGGAGATACGCGACCTTAAGAGCCATGTGAGCCTCAAGGCGCTCTCCGCATCATATAAGGTCTACATTATAGACGAGGTCCATATGCTTACCGACGCCGCCTTCAACGCGCTGCTGAAGACGCTGGAGGAGCCGCCCGCGAACGTCGTATTTCTGCTGGCGACGACCGAGCCCCATAAGGTGCCGGTCACTATACGCTCGCGCTGCCAGCACATACCATTTCACCGGATAACGATCGCCGATACTGTGAGCCGCCTTAAGCACGTCTGCTCTCAGGAGAATATCGAGGCCGACGAGGAGGGGATCTGGGAGATAGCCCGCCAGGCCGACGGAGCCCTGCGCGACGCGCTGTCGCTCACGGAGCAGGCCGTGGCCCTTGGTCGCGGTAAGCTTTCTTTGGAGAGCGTCCGCGAGCTGACGAGCGGAAGCAGCCGCGCCGAGCTGGAAAAGTGGGTGACGATGCTGCGCACCGACCCGCGGGGAGCGGCTGCGGCTCTGCATTCGATAATGGCAAGAGGCATCTCTTCGGAGCGGCTCTGCGAGGCGCTCTTTGTGCTCTTTCGGGATCTGTGGCTCTTCTGCCTGTGGAAGGACAAGGCTCTGGAGGCGCTCGAAACTTCGAGCGCGGAGCGTGATTATCTTGCCGCGGAGGCCCAGCATTGGGACAAGGATAAACTGCAGGCGGCCTGTATGCTGTGCAGCCGGCTTTTGCCGCGCACGCATTACGGAATGAAGGGCGATATATTCAGCGGCCTGATATTTATGGAACTGCAGAATATACTGGCGGGAAACGTCCAGCCAGCGCCGCCTTCCCGCAGCAGGGAGCCGGAACGCGCCGCGGCGCCGCAGCCGGCGGCACGTACGCCGCGTGAGGAAATTTCACCCGCGCCGGCGCGTCAGGAGCGGCCGGCGGAACCGCTTCCGCCCGAGGATGATTTCTGGATGCCGCCGGAGGAGGAGCTGCCTCCGGTACGGCAGGAGCGCCCCGCCCAGAGGCGAGTCCAGGAACCTGCGCCGCTCTTTGCGGGACAGCCTGATATGATCTTTGGCAATGAGGCGCCCGCCGCTTTTGACGTCGCGGGGCTTTGCGCCAGACTTGGAGATAACGAATTTTCGCGGCTGGTGGGGAATCTTTCCTCTGACTGGCTTCCAATTGCCGCCGCGCTGCTGAACGCGGAGCTTTCGCGCCGCGACGGTACGCTGGAGGTGACCTTTGAGCGGCAGATGCCGGCGAAGAACTTCCTCTCGATCCCGCATAACCGCAAGACGCTCACCTGCGCCGCGGCAAAGCTGTGGGGGATCGCGGGCGGAGATACGCAGCCGCAGCCGCAGCATGTAAGCGAGCCGGACGAACCGGCTCCAGAAAAACAGTCCGCCGCCGCGCCGGAGGCTGAGGAGAACGAACCGACCGCTGCGCAGTCGCTCACATCTCATGTGTTGAGGCTGGCGGGGGCGGAGGTGCTCTATGTTAAGAGCATCCACGCAAATGAAGATGAAACTGAGGGAAATGAATAAATATGGATAAGCCTTTCGTACACCTTCACGTACATAGTGAATATAGTCTGCTCGACGGGGCCAATAAGTGTTCCGATCTCGCGGTGGCGACGCGCAGCATGGGGATGGATTCCGTCGCTTTGACGGACCATGGAGTGATGTTCGGCTGCGTGGAATTTTATAATAAATGCAACGAGGCTGGCGTAAAGCCGATAATTGGCTGTGAGGTCTACGTGGACCCCAACGGTCATACCTGCCGCGAGGGAAAGAATCAGAACCACCTGATACTGCTCGCCGAGAATGAAGAGGGATATTATAACCTCACCAAGCTCGTTTCGATCGCCAACACCGACGGCTTTTACTACAAGCCGCGAATCGACCATGAACTGCTCGCGCGGTACAGCAAAGGGCTGATCTGCTCCTCCGCCTGTCTTGGCGGCGAGATACCGCAGTTTATCATACAGAACAATATCGATGCCGCCTACGAGCGCGCTCAGCTTTATCTGGACATTATGGGCAAGGACAATTTCTTTCTGGAGATACAGTCGAACATCATTCCGGAGCAGGCCATTGTGAACAAGACGCTTGTCGAGATGTCTAAAAAGCTCGATATACCGCTTATCGCCACAAACGACGCGCACTATCTGAAACGCGAGGACGCGGAATGGCACGATATCCTGCTCTGCGTGCAGACAGGGAGCATCGTCACTGACGAGAAGCGTTACCGCTTCACGGGCAGCGACTATTACTTCCGTTCGCCGGAGGAGATGTGGGAGATATTCGGCGGCGAACTGCCGGATTCTCTGATCAATACACAGAGGATAGCCGACCGCTGCGAAGTCAAACTGAAGACGGGCCATTACTACCTGCCTGAATTTCCCCTGCCACCGGGAGAGACGCTCTCGACGCACCTGCGCAAGCTGGCCGCTGAGGGGCTTCGCCGCAGGCTGAAGACGGAGGAGCCGCCGCGGGAGTATCTGGAGCGCCTCGAATATGAGCTGGGGATAATAGAGCAGATGGAGTTCCCAGGCTATTTCTGCATCGTCTCCGATATCATCGTGGCGGCCAAGGCCCGTGATATACCGATCGGGCCCGGACGCGGTTCTGCGGCGGGATCGCTTGTCGCCTATTCCCTGGGGATAACCGACCTTGACCCGATAAGATACAATCTGCTCTTTGAACGTTTTCTCAACCCGGAACGCATAAGCATGCCCGATATCGATACCGACGTCTCCGATAAGGGACGTGAAGAGCTGATCGCCTATATTGTTGAGAAATACGGCACGGACCATGTCTCACAGATCATAACCTTTGGACGGATGAAGAGCCGCGGCGCGATAAAAGACGTCGGCCGCGCGCTGAATATTCCGATCGCCGAGGTAAACGCGATAGCGAAGCTGATCCCCGCGATGCCGACGCCGGAGATAAAGAATATCAAGGGGGCGCTTGAACATGTGCCGGACCTCAAGACTGCTTACGAGAGCAAACCGGAGATAAAAAAGCTCGTCGATACGGCAATGCACATCGAGGGGCTCGCGCGCCACTGTTCGCAGCACGCCGCCGGCGTGGTCATCACGCCAAAACCGACGAGCGATATGGTGCCGGTGCGTAAATTCGGCGAAAATCAGGTCGCGACGCAGTATTCTATGGAGCCCGTTGAAAAGCTGGGGCTCGTAAAGATGGACTTCCTCGGCCTCCGCACCCTCTCGGTGCTTGACGGCGCGGTGAAGAATATCGAGGCCAACGGCAAGGGCAAGATCGACCTCAACGAAATACCGATCGACGACGCCAAGACCTACGACATGCTGCAGCGTGGGGATACGCTGGGGGTATTCCAGCTTGAATCCTCCGGCATGACGGCTCTGGTGCGCCGTCTGCGCCCGGACTGCTTCGAGGATATGATCGCGCTTGTCGCGCTCTACCGCCCCGGTCCGCTGGAGAGCGGCATGGTCGACACCTACGTCAAGTGCAAACACGGCGAGGACACGGTGCACTATCTGCACCCGAAGCTCGAACCATACATGAAGGACACCTACGGAGTCATCCTCTACCAGGAGCAGGTCATGCAGAGCGCGCAGGCGCTCGCGGGCTATACGCTCGGGGAGGCGGACCTGCTGCGCCGCGCGATGGGTAAGAAGAAAAAAGAGGTCATGGAACAGGAGCGCGTAAAGTTTGTCGACGGAGCCGTGAAAAACGGCGTCGACGCCTCGAACGCTGGCAACATCTTCGACATCATCGAAAAGTTCGCCGGCTACGGCTTCAATAAGTCGCACAGCGCCGCCTACGGGCTCATCGCCTACTGGACCGCCTGGCTCAAGGCGAACTACGGGCCTGAATACCTCGCCTCCTACCTTTCGAGCCTCATCGGGTCGAAGATGGATGTCCTCGGCCAGTACATACGAAGCGTAAGGAATGCCGGGTATCCGGTCCTTCCCCCGGACATAAACGAATCACGCGAGGACTTTACCGTCGTCGGAGAGGTCATCAGGCTGGGACTCTCAGCGATCGCGAAGGTCGGCGACGCGGCCGTCGCGAACATCATTGAGAGCCGCGCAAAGGCGGGAAATTTTACCTCCTTCTGGGACTTCCTCACAAAGATAGATACGCGGCAGGTCAACAAAGGCGTTATCGAAAATCTCATCAAGTCGGGGGCCTTCGACAGCCTCGAACCAAACCGCGCGCGGCTTCTGGCCGCGGTGCCGCAGTTTGTCGAGCAGGCTTCACGCCAGGCGCAGAACACGAATCAGGCCTCGCTCTTCGGCGAAGAGGACGAAGAATACCTCATGCCGGAGATGCCGGAGGTCGAAGATTTCAACGAACGCCAGAAACTCGACCTTGAGAAGGAGAGTATGGGGCTCTATATTTCCGGCCACCCATTCGACCATTACGAGGGGCAGGTTTCGCCCTATATTACCTGTCCGATAAGCGAACTGGGCCGCTGGCAGTCTCACCAGCCCGCGGTGACCGCTGGGCTTCTCTCAAGCGTCGCGGAAAAGTTCAGCAAGACTTCGGGCAATCCGTACGGCACCGCCGTCTTTGAGGACAACAACGGCACCGTCGACGTGCTGATCTTCGGTAGCCGCTGGCCGCAGTTCAAACCGATATTGCAGGTGGGCTCGCTCTACTTCCTGAAAGGCAAGCCGCGCGAGGACCGCGGAATATCCATAATGGCCGATGACATCTTCACGGAGGACGAGTATAAGGATAAGCTGGAGCGCCGCGCGATCGTGACGGTCGAGTGCGACGGCCTCTCCGATAAATTTTACGAGGGGATGTTCCGGGTACTGACGAAACACCAGGGAAAGAGCGAGATCATCCTCAAACTGGTCGGTTCCGAAGAGACTACCGTCTCGCTTATAAAGAGGATAAAGATAAACGTGACGAAGGAGTTAAAAGAAGAGCTGACCGAGTATTCAAACGGATTGGTAAGCTGCATTTGATAAAGGGAATGCGGTTATAGGCGGCAGCCGGTCTTGTTGAGACGAGCTGCCGCTGGATAAGAAAAGAGGAGAGAGTGAGATGGCTGAGAACGGACAGACGGTGGGAGAATATATCGCCGTGAAGGCGCTGGAAAACGGGGTCACCGTCACCGGCGTTACCCGCGGCGCGGAAAATAGATTTCTTCACACGGAGAAGCTTGAAGAGGGCGAGGTTTGGATCGCCCAGTTCACGGAACATATATCGGCGATGAAGATACGCGGTCACGCAAAGGTGATAACGGCTCACGGAGAGATAGAGAGCGGAAAGAATTAAGGAAGGTAAGACAAATGGATAAAATGGAACGCAAGGTAAAAATAGTATGCACGATCGGCCCCGCCTGTTGGGAATATGAAACCCTCATCAAGGTGGCGGAGGCCGGAATGAACGTTGCACGTCTCAACTTCAGCCACGGAGATTATGACTCGCACGAGCGGACGCTGAATAACGTCCGCGCCGTGGAGCAGGAACGGCAGATGCCGATCGCCGTGCTGCTCGATACAAAAGGCCCCGAGATACGCACGGGAGAAGTGCCCGGACATGGTAAGGTGACGCTGGAGGCCGACGACCTTTTTACCCTCTTCTTTGACAAGCGGGAGGGCGACGAGCACGGCGTATATGTCGATTATCCGCCGCTCGCCAATGAGGTGAAGAGGGGACAGTCCATCTTCATCGACGACGGTGCGATAAATCTAGAGGTCGAAGAGGCGACGCCGGAGGGCGTCGTCTGCCGCGTGATCGTCGGCGGCGAACTTGGAGAACACAAGGGCATCAATGTTCCGGGAGCAAACCTCTCCGTTCCGACGCTTACGGAGAAAGATGTCGCGGACCTGCGCTGGGGCGCGGCCCACGAGGTGGACTATGTGGCGGTCTCCTTTGTCCGCAACAAGGAGGACATCATCGAAGTGCGCCGTATCCTCGAGGGGGCTGGCGCGAACGCGAAGATAATCGCGAAGATGGAGACGCGTCAGTCGGTGGAAAATATCGATGAGATACTTTCGGTCGTCGACGGCATGATGGTGGCGCGCGGAGACCTCGGCGTTGAGATGAATACGGAAGACGTGCCGATGGTCCAGAAGGAGATCATCGAGAAGTGCCGCGTGCAGGGCAAGCCCGTGATCGTCGCGACCCAGATGCTTGATTCGATGATACGCAACCCGCGCCCGACGCGCGCCGAGGCGAACGACGTGGCCAACGCGGTAATCGATGGAGCGGACGCCGTCATGCTCTCCGGTGAAACTGCGGGAGGAAAGTATCCCGTCGAAGCGGTTGAGACGATGCAGCGGATAATTATCCGCACCGAGAGAGACACCGAGCTCTGGCGCAGAAAGCCGCGCACGATCCCGCAGGTCTGCGAAACGGCCGACGCCGTGAGCCACGCGGCGCGCGACATCGCGAAAGAGGTCCGGGCGGCGGCGATAGTGTCGCTGACTTCGAGCGGCGGCACCGCGCGGATGGTGAGCAAGTACCGTCTGCCCTGCCCGATAATCGCAATGACGCCCTCGCTCTCCATTTGGCGGCAGCTCTCCCTTATTTGGGGCGTGACTCCCTGCATCTGCCCGATAACCCCTGAACTTGAAAAGTCGGTCGAGAACGCCATATCGCTAATAAAGAGGGAGGCGCTGGTCGAGAGCGGAGACAATATCGTCATCACCTCCGGCGTACCTCTCGGCGAGCCGGGAAGCACAAACATGCTGAACGTCCTGCGGATCGGTAACGTCATCGGCAAGGGGATGTCCCTCGTCCGTAAACGGCTGACGGCGCCGGTCTGCCGCGCTGAGACGCCCGAAGAGGCGGTCGCGAAGATCAGCGAGGACAAGATCCTGGTAATAAAGAAGAGCACGAAGGAGTATATCCCAGCGCTTGAAGTGGCGGGAGCGATAATCACGGAAGAAAACGGCCTGACCTCTCATGCCGGCGTCATATCGCTGAACAGGGGCGTACCCTGTATCACTGGTGTCTCCGACATCATGGACCGGGTGGAGGACGGCATGATCATAACGGTGGACGGGATACCGGGATTGGTCTATATGGGAAGAGCCTACTGATGGCCCGTATCGGGACCCACGTCTCGGTAGCCGGCGGACTGGACAAAGCCTTTGCGCGCGCGGACGCCCTGGGCTGCGAGTCGATGCAGATATTCACGCGCAGCCAGCGCCAGTGGCAGAGCCGGCCGGTCTCTCTCCAGGAGGCGGAGGACTTCTACCGCGCCTGGCAGGGATCCTCCGTGGAGACCGTCGTCTCCCATGCCTCGTATCTGATAAATATCGCCTCCTTGGACGCGGAGATGCTCGCCAAAAGCAGGCGGGCCCTGCGCGAGGAGACGGAGCGTTGTCACCAGCTGGGAATAACGGATATCGTGCTCCACCCCGGATTTGCGAAAGAGGCGACCATGGAGGAGGCGATCGGCGGCATAGTCGATTCGCTGCTCTGGCTCTTTGAAGATACGCAGGGTTACAGGGTGCGCATACTGCTTGAGACGATGGCGGGCCAGGGCACGGTGATCGGCGCCGATTTCGCCCATTTCGCGCGGATCGGCGAGATGATGAACTGGCATCCCCGCCTCGCCTTCTGCGTGGACACCTGCCACGTATTCGCGGCTGGCTACGACCTTCGCTCCGCGGAGGCCTACGAGCGGTTTATCTCGCTCATCGACAAGCATATCGGGACGGATAACGTTCTCTGCTGGCATCTCAACGACAGCAAGGCCGCAAAGGGGACGCACCTTGACCGCCACGCCCATCTGGGCGAGGGCGAGATCGGTCTGCATCCATTCGCGCTGCTGATGAACGACGACCGTTTTGAGAATATCCCGACCATTCTTGAGACGCCAAAGGAGGGCGTCGGGGACGTTGGAAATCTCGCGTTCCTGCGAAAGGTCCGCGGCGAATGATTGTCGCTGCCGAATATGGTACCGTATGATTAATAGGACGTCATTGTGAAATTTGCGCTATAATTTAATTTATAACAGATAAACGAAAAGGGGTGAGCCCTTGGCTTTTTTTGACCTGCGATGGCAGGATTTTCTTGACATCCTGATAGTCGCCTTTTTGATCTACAGAGTCCTTATGCTGCTCGTCGGCACGCGCGCGATGCAGCTTCTGCGCGGAGTGCTTATCATCGGCTTTATCGGCGCGGTGGCGAATATCCTTGAGCTGCGCAGCCTCTCCTGGATCATCGGGAAGATGCTTGGCGCCTTTATAATAGTCGTGCCGGTACTATTTCAGCCGGAGCTGCGCCACATGCTGGAGGAACTCGGCAAAGGCCATCTCTGGAAGGTGGGCAGAAATGAAGAGGACATCGACCTGCGGGCCGAACAGCTCTCAAAGGCGCTGACCTACTGCAAATCGCAGCGCATCGGCGCGCTCTGCGTGCTCCAGCGCGATACGAGCCTTAAGGAGGTTTGGCGTACCGCCGTTATGCTCAAGGCCGATATCACGGAGGAGCTGCTTATATCTATCTTCTGGCCCGGCACGCCACTCCACGACGGCGCGGTGGTGATGGACCAGCAGAGTATCGTCGCCGCCGGCTGCTATCTGCCGCTGACGGAGAAGACGGATATTTCCCGGTGGTACGGCACGCGTCACCGCGCGGCGCTGGGCGTCACCGAAATGTCCGACGCGATCGCCCTTGTAGTCTCGGAGGAGCGCGGAGAGATAACGGCCGCCGTCGCGGGCCACTTCTCCAAGCCGCTCAGCGAGGCGCAGCTGAAAAAGATCTGCAACCACTATTTCAGCTTTGAAAGCAAAGAGAGCAATTTTATGGACCGTCTGCGGGAAGAGATACAGCAGCAGTGGGCGGGAGGCGATAAAAATGTCTGACAGAAGAAGAATGATCGAAGCGTATATAATCAGGAAACTGCGGGCCGTAAACGATAGGCTTGTAAGCCTGAGCGATAAATTCGACTACAAGGGAGAGTCCGTCTTTCAGTCGAAGATATTCCTTGTCGGCGTGTCGATCTTTATCTCCGTCCTGCTGTGGGCCTTCGTCGCTCTTGACGGAAACTCGGACGCGGCGCGCACCGTAAGCGCAAATATCAAATATATAAACCTTCCGCGGGGCTTTTCTATCTACGCACCGACGAGGAAGGTTGAGCTGCGTATCGTTGGCAAGATAAATATGCTCTCCAGCGTGCAGGCCTCGGATATTGTCGCCGAGGTGGACCTCGCGAATCTGCAGGCGGGAAAATATAATCTGCCGATCCGGCTTGAGGCGCCGTCGTTCGCGCGTATCCGCAGCTGGCAGCCTTCGGTAGCGGAAGTGGAGATATACCGTCATGTCGAACGTACTCTCGCCATTACCCCCAAGACGGAGGGAACCGCTCCCGAGGGGATGGTCGTAAGTTCGGTGAAGCTCGATCCTGACAATGCGGTGATCAGCGGTCCAGAAAACGAGGTGCTTGCCGTGCAGGGGCTGGAGGCGGCTGTGCCGCTGGACAAGCTGGATGCCGATGGCAAGATGAGGGCTCAGATCGTTTTCAAGACAGCGGGAGATATGCAGTCTGTTCCCCTATCTCAGAACCGCAGGCTCACAGTCTCCCCGACTGAGACTAACGCCGTCGTTGCCTTCGAGAACGAGATAGTGGGTGAGAGAATCCCCGTCAAGGTCTCTGTCGTCGGACAGCCCCAGGAGGGGCTGCAGGTGGAGTCGATAAAGGTGATCCCGGACAGTGTCTCCATCCGCGGCAGAAGCACCGCGGTCAAAAAGATGCAGTCGTTGGTGCTGCCGCCGGTAGATATATCGGGGCTGGATCAGAACATCCAGCTCATGATACCGATGCAGCCGGCGGAGATCGACCCCGATGTTGAAATAACCGGTACTGACCGCGCGCGGGTCGAGATCCGCCTCTCAAAGAAGATGGGCGTTAAGACCTTTACGAACGTTCCTCTCATCGTTGAGGGAGCCGAGCCCGGCAAAGAATGGAAGGTCTCCCCGCACAGCGTCAGCGTAACGATCGAGGGGCCGCAGATCGCGATAGATACGCTTGGCGGTTCTTCCGTCGCTCCCTGCGAGCTCTACATAGACGTCTCAAATATAGTCTCGAAGCAGATGGAGCTGCCGGTGCTCGTAAAGAACCTTAAGAAGGATTTTCAGGTGGTGCAGATAGAGCCGGAACAGATACTGGTGACGGCCGTAGACGAACAATAGTGATCCGCCGGCTGCCGTAGCGGCATACGCGCCGTGGCATGTGCCGTACGCGGTTTTCGATATGCCGGTACGCGGTGGGGATACGCTCCCTAATCATGAGACAGGCGCAGATAGGTTGCATGTTGATGGATAGACCTGATATATCCCAGCGGAAGCCTTAGATTTTTCGCCCGCTTTCTAGTGTAAAGCCGGAGATTTTGGTTCTTAATTTGCTGCCAGCATAATGGACTGCTGGTTTTCCCAAATCTTCGCGGATCGAAGGATTATAAGTTTTTTATTTCACATATAAGTTTCATATAACTTTTAGAGGGGAGTTTTTACACAAGATGCCAGAGGGGGAAAAAAGACAATTTTTCGGAACAGACGGCGTCCGAGATATTGCGAACAGCGGCATGATGCGGCCTGAGCCGGCGATGAGGCTGGGAGCCGCCTACGCGCTCTTTTTGAAGGGGCAGGGTGTGGAACATCCCGTCATCGCGGTGGGCCGCGATACGCGCCGTTCCGGCGAGATGCTGCAGTCGGCCCTCATGTCGGGGATCGCCTCGGCGGGCGGCAGCGCCGCCGATTTAGGCGTTATACCGACACCGGGAGTCAGCAGCGTAGCCGCCCGCAATAAATTTGACGGCGGCGCGGTTATCAGCGCTTCGCACAATCCCGCCGAATACAACGGTATAAAATTCCTCGACAAAGATGGTTTCAAACTCACCGACGATGACGAGGCCGATATCGAAGAGCTCTTCCTCAATGAAAAACACCTTCGCTTTGCCGCGCCCGCGGAGATCGGCGGCGTCAGCAACGGTTCCGAGTACCGTGAGCAATACGCGGGGCTTCTGAAAGAGGTCATCAAGGAGATAGAAGATACCTCTTATCCGATCGTGATCGACGCGGCGAACGGGGCGGCCTCGGCTTTCGTCGAGCCGCTCTTCTCCGGCTGGCGCGGCGGCGTGACCTTCATCGGCAACAACCCGGACGGCGTCAACATCAACAGGGAGGTCGGCGTAACCCATATCGGTACGCTCGCCTCCGAGGTTACAAAGCGCGGAGCCTCGCTCGGCATCGCCTATGACGGAGACACAGACCGTGTGCTGCTCTGTGACAGCCGCGGGCGTACCCTTGACGGAGATATCATGCTCTGGGTCATCGGCCGCTGGCTGGCGAAGCGCGGCATGCTCGGTACGGGGGTGACGGCGACGGTGATGTCCAACATGGTGCTTGAAGACCTCCTTGCGGAGGAGGGAATCAAGGTATTCCGCTGTCCCGTCGGTGACCGCTACGTCTTGGATACGATGAGGCGTGAGGGCGGACGCATCGGCGGCGAGCAGTCAGGCCACATTATCGCTCTGGAATATGCCAACACGGGAGACGGGCTATGCTCCGGTATCCTCTTCCTCAAGGCCGTTACGGAGCTTGGAGAGGATATCTCCACACTGGCCGACCGTTTCGAGCGCTACCCGCAGGTGCTCCGCAATATGAAGGTCGATGATAAAGATAGGATAATGAACAGCTCCGAGGTGGCCGCCGCCGCCGCCGAGGCGGAAAGGCTTCTCGCCGGCAGGGGGCGGATGCTGCTGCGTCCCTCCGGCACAGAACCATTGATAAGAATATTTGCCGAGTCGCGCGATGCCGGGCTGATGAACAGCGCCGCCGACATCATGGAGACGGCGATAAAAAAGGCGGTCGCCAGCCATGGCTAAGACGGTGGAATATACTCCGGTCCGCAGGGCGGTATTCCCCGTAGCCGGTCTGGGGACGCGCTTCCTTCCCGCGACGAAGGATGTTCCGAAGGAGATGATGCCGCTCGTCGACCGGCCCCTCATTCACCACGGTGTTGACGAGGCCGTCGCCTCCGGTTGTACGGAGATCATATTTGTTACGGGACAGGGCAAGGAGAGCATCCGGCGCTACTTCGATCCCTCCCACGAGTTGGTCTCTATGCTGCGCGAGCGCGGAAAAGACGAGCTTGCGGAGGTCGTGGAAAATATCCACGGCCTTGCCGAATTCCACTACGCCTTCCAGGAAAAACCGCTTGGCCTCGGTCATGCGGTGCTCTGTGCGGAGGAATTCTGCAAAGACGAATATTTTGGTCTTTTGCTGCCGGACGACGTGATGATCGCACATCCGACGGTGCTCTCACAGCTTGAGGCGGTGAGGAAAAAATATAACGCCTCCGTCCTCTGTGTCGAAAAGGTCGCGGAGAACGAAGTCTCCCGTTACGGCATCGTCGATGCCGAGGAGGTGGAGCCTGGTATTTACCGCGTGAAAGGGCTTGTTGAGAAACCGAAACGCGAAGAGGCCCCCTCTAACCTCGCGATCATGGGGCGCTACCTGCTGTCGCCCGCCATCTTCTCACATTTGAAAAATCTCAAGCGCGGCGCGGGCGGGGAATACCAGCTCACCGACGCCATCTCATCGCTGCTCGGCGAAGAGCCGGTCTACGCGGCGCTCTACGAGGGGAAACGCCTCGACTGCGGCGTTAAAGAGGGCTGGATAAAGGCGACGGTGGTCAAGGCGCTCGACGATCCCGAGCTTAGGGAGATAGTGCTTGCGGCGGTGCGCGAGAGCGGTCTCATATAGCGGCTGTCATAACGCCAATAAAAAATGAGCGGGAAGCCCCGCTCATTTTTTATTGGCGTATCTATCGTTGCTTCTGTATCTCTTCCGTGAATGGATAATAGATGCGCAGCTCGGTGATACCCTTGAGGCCGTTGTCGCTGCGTCCGTCGACCTCTTTCAGCCGCTGCCACTTTCCGTTGTCATAGCGCGCGAGCACTAGTGATTTTCTTCCGTATGTGGACCAGGGGTTCCAAAGTTTTTCGCCCGTAGCGGGTCCGGAGACAAGTCCCTTTTTAAAGAGCGGCGGCGTGCCGCCCATCATCGACTTCCCGTCGGCGGGGCCGATAACGAGCCACTGCGTCATGTTCCAGACATTCTGCATCTCCTTTGACTTAAGCGCGTGGTCCCAGGGGATGATCTGGAAACCGCCCGTTTTGCCGCGCGGCGTCGTCGAGACGTCGATCACGCCGCTGTGGTTGGCGCGGATCGCCCCCGTGCGCTGGAAGAGCGTTCCCTCAAAGCGTCCCGTGCCGCCCAGCGGTCTGATGACGCGCCCGAGCAGCTCGTAGCCGCCGCGGTTCCAGGCGATGACGCGTCCGCCCGGACGGTTTTCGATATTAACCATATAGGGTAAAGAGTCGTCCTCGTTCGCGATGATGATCAGCGTATCCTTGGCCTTCGGCAGACTGCCGGCGGAGAGCGGAGCCTCGCTGCCGTCGGGCTTGCGCACAAAGACGGCGGAGCCTACTGGCGGAGCCCAGGCGCCGAAGAGGCTTTCTCCGGCCTTTGAAGATATCACGACGGAGGCCCCGGGACCGGCGGCGGGGGCGATCGTCTCCTGCGGGATGACGCTCATCGTGCGCCCTTTATCCTTTTCTACGGAGACGAGCATGTGTATCGCGTTTACGGCTGAGGCGCAGACGGTCCCCGGAGTGCTCCAGGCGCTGGCCGTATAGCTGGGCCAGCGGGTCTTTGTCGGCAGAGCCTTTACCGTTCCGACTTCCCGTACCGTGCCGTCAGCGGTTGTCACCGACACGGGCGCGCCCTTTTCCATAGGGATATTGATCTCGAATAATTTCTTTTCCGCGGCGCCGGAGTAGCGCGGCAGAGCCAGCATGGCGGCACACAGCAACAGCATCAGGTAAATAACACTCTTATTGAATCTCATCATTCTCACCTCATACTTTATATATCATTAAAGGGTGTCGATATCAAGTTAAAAGGCGCTTAAAAGTTGACCGGCATGGGGAAGAACCATATCGACCATATATTGCCGATGAAATGGAAAAGCGCCGGCGGGAAGAGGTTTTTGTAGCGGTATTTGAGCCAGCCCATGATCAGCCCAGGGAAAAATGTGCAGAGCGATATCCAGTAGGGGGCCACGATCAGGTGGATCGGCGCGAACACCAGATTGGTCATCACGATAGCCGTAAAGGGGGAGAAATGCCGTTCTAAAACGGGCTGGAGCCAGCCGCGAAAAAATGTCTCTTCTATTATCGCCGCGGCGAGTCCCGAAGCGCCCATATTCAGCACGGTCCAGAGGCCGCGTTTACGCGGCAGCGCCTCCCAGGGCCAGTTCATCGCGACGACTGTGAGCGCCAGCAATATAAATGCAGACACGGCAAGTGTCTGCATAAAATCTCTCGCGCGGAACTCCCAGCGTAAGCCATACTCGTCGGGGTCCTCTTTTCTGTACCAGCACCATCCGTATGGCCAGTAGAGCAGGAATACTCCCGCGCAGAAGGATATGAACGTACTCATATATGAAAGACTATATCTTCAGGCAATCGGTGCATAGTCCGTAGAAAAATATTTCCGTGCGTTCGATCTGCGCGATATTTTCACGTACCGATGAGGCCGACTTAAATATTTCGTCTTCGTCCACCGGAATGTCGAAGAGCTTACCACATCTGCGGCAGAGAAAGTGTCCGTGTGTCGTAGTCGTCGGGTCAAAATATACCCTCTTATCGTCGATGCTGAGTATTTTTATGAGTCCGGCATCCGCGAGAAGCTGCGCGGTGCTGTAAAGCGTGGCGACGGACATCGTAGAATATTCGGCAGAGAGCTCACGGTAGAGAGTGTCGGCAGAGGGATGGTCGGTGCGGCCCTCCAACTGCTGTAAGATCGCGATACGCTGTGCCGTTATCTTGGCGCCTCTCACCCTAAGAACTGCTATTCCATCGTCTACGGTCCACATTTTATCCATTCCTCCAAAAAATGTATTTTTAAATCATTTCAATTTCATTTCAATTATTATAAATCATAACTTTTGATTTGTGTACAGTAAAACAAAAAACACTTTTTAGGCTTGCGGATTTGCGTAATTTAACGTTATAATGTCCGTTGCACATAATGGGGTGTAGCCAAGCGGCCTAAGGCATCGGACTTTGACTCCGACATCGATGGTTCGAGTCCATCCACCCCAGCCATGTTATGTATAAAAGCTGGTCATATCATCGAAAACGTGTTTTTGAAGGGAGCCGGAAAAGTGAATCAGCCAAAAAAACCGTTTGGGGTTCTGCTCTTGGCTGCGGGAAAAGGCACGCGGATGCGCAGTAAAACTCCCAAAGTCCTACATCTGATGCTCGAAGAACCTATCCTCTATTATCCTCTAAGATCGGCGCTGGATGCCGGTTTTGGGGATATTGCCGTTATGGTTGGTTTCGGGGGCGAGTTGGTGGAGAGCTGGACGAGAGACAACTTTCCCGGCGCTGAGATAATATGGCAGCGTGAACAGAGGGGCACCGGACATGCGGCAAAGCTGGCGCAGGAGTGGTGGCAAAATTTCGAGAACGTGATGGTCCTCGCCGGCGACGCGCCGCTGATAAAGCCCGAGACGCTCTCATTCTTTGCCGAACGCCACGCGGCGGGCGGTAACGCCTGCAGCTTCCTGAGCTTCGACCTTGAAGACCCCGCCGGATACGGCCGCGTCCTCCGCGAAGAGGGGCGGGTGCGCGTCGTAGAGCATAAGGACGCTACGGAGCGGCAGCGGGAGGTAAAAGAGGTCAACAGCGGCATGTATATCTTCGATACCGCGGCGCTCGCCGGCGTGATAGACAAGATATCGTGCGCCAACGCGCAGGGGGAATATTATCTGCCGGATACGCTTGCTCTGATAGAATCGTGCGGCGGCCGGGTAGAGGCCGTGAAGGCCGACCATGCCGAAGAGTTCCTCGGAATAAACGACCAGATGCAGCTGGCGGCGGCGGCGCGGATAATGCGCGACCGTATCGTCAGCGGTTTTATGATAAACAACGGGCTGCAGTGCATGGACCCCGCGAGCCTGTGGATCGGCCCGAAGGTAAAGATCGGGCGCGACGTCGTCATCCACCCCTCGGTGCAGCTGTGGGGAGAGACGGTCATCGAAGACGAGGCCTTTATCGGCAGCTTCACGGTGCTGCGTAATTCGGTGGTGCATGCAAAGGCGAACCTCAAAGGTTCCGTGCGCCTTAACGATTCAACGATCGGGCCGAGGGCCTCGGCAGGCCCCTTTGCCTTTATGCGCGAACACGGCGAGCTGCTGGAAAACGCCCACATGGGCCGCTTTGTCGAGATAAAGAAGAGCCGCGTCGGCGTCGGCTCAAAGGTGCCTCACCTGTCGTATATCGGCGACGCCGAGATAGGTGAGGAGACTAATATCGGCGCGGGGACGATCACCTGCAACTATGACGGCGAGAAAAAGAACCCGACGAAGATCGGCCGCGGTTGTTTCATCGGCAGCGATACGATGCTCGTAGCCCCCGTCACACTGGGCGACGACGTGACGACCGGGGCCGGTTCGGTGATCACCAACGACATACCGGACGGCGCGCTCGGAGTGGGCCGCGCGAAGCAGTCAAACATCGAAGGCTGGAGCCGCCGCCGCCGGGGCAAAGGTAAAAAGTAAGTTATCAATTTTAATATATTATTCTTCACGGAATTATACTAAGGAGGAGAATGAAATGTCCGCAGGATTACGAGAGGTAAAAATATTTTCGGGCAGCGCAGACCCGCAGTTCGCGGAAAATATCTGCATGAATCTCGGCGTACCTCTTTCCGCATCAAAGTTGTTCAGATTTTCCGACGGCGAGATCGGTGTCTCTATTGAGGAGAGCGTACGCGGCGCAGACGTATACGTCGTTCAGCCAACCTGCGAGCCGGCCAACGAGCATCTTATCGAGCTGCTCATCATCGTGGACGCGCTGAAAAGGGCTTCGGCTTATCACGTCAATCTTGTCATGCCCTACTTCGGTTACGCGCGTCAGGACAGAAAGACCCGTTCCCGCGAGCCGATCACGGCTAAACTGATCGCCAACCTTCTGGAGAAGGCCGGCGCAGACCGTGTGATCGCGGCGGACCTCCACGCGGGACAGATACAGGGATTTTTCGACATTCCCGTCGACCACCTTACCGGCATTCCCCTCCTTGCCTCATACTTCCACCGCATCCTTGCGAAGGAGATCGAACAAGACCTTGTGACCGTCGTATCTCCCGACATCGGCGGCGTTGTGCGCGCGAGGAAGTTCGCGGAGCAGCTTAACAACGCCGACCTTGCCATTGTCGACAAGCGCCGTTCGCACGAGGTCGCGAACCAGTGCGAGGTGATGGAGATCATCGGCAATATCGACGGCCGTACCTGTATCCTCGTCGACGACATCGTGGATACCGCCGGCACGATCGTGAAGGCCGCGGAGGCTCTCAAAGAGCGCGGCGCGAAGGCGGTCTACGCCTGCGCCACCCATGGAGTACTTTCTGGACCGGCGATCGACAGGATCAAGGGCTCCGTGATCGAGGAGATGGTCCTGACGGATACGATCCCGCTCAAAGAAGAAAAGCAGACCGCAAAGATCACTGTGCTTTCGATAGCCCCTCTCTTCGCCGAGGCGCTGAGACGGATCCATTCGGAGCATTCAGTAAGCATTCTCTTCCGTTAAGTACGGAGTGAGATATGATTTAGAAAAACAGAAGTGTAAAAAATACTGAGGAGGAAACACCCATGGCTAAGAATCAGATAGTAAAACTCGACTTCACGAAAAGAGAAGTCACCGGAACGGGAGCCTGCCGTAAGATCCGTTCGAAGAACCTCATCCCCGTAGTACTCTACGGCCCTGACTACAAGAGCGGCCTTGCCGGTACGGTATCGGCGAGAGCCATTGCGCCGCTGGCAAACAGCGGCCATAGAGAGACGACGCTCATCGAGCTTGCGATCAGCGACGGCACTACAGTCTCCGCGCTTATCCGCGACGTGCAGCGCCATCCGCTCACCCGTCAGATCCGCCACATCGACCTCTATCAGGTCCTCAAGGGCCATAAGCTGAAGGTGGAGATTCCTATCCGTATCGCCAACGTCGATACGGCGAAAGGCGTCAAAGAGGGCGGTCTCCTTACGCACAGCACGCGCCTCGTTCTTGTCGAAGTGCAGCCCAGCGATATCCCCGAAGAGATCGTCGTCGACGCGAAGGATCTCGAAATGGGCGCCGAAGTATTTGTGAAAGACCTCCCCGTTCCCGAAGGCGTCGTCATGCTGACGGACCCCGAGGTCCTCGTTCTTCACATCTCGGCTCTCAGATCATCGGACGACGAAGTTGCCGAAGGAGAAGAGGAGAGCAAGGAAGTCGAAGTCGTTGCCAAGGGCAAGGCGGCCAAGGAAGAGGAATAATAGCTTTACCGACTATATATGCAGTGAGCGCGGCAACTTGGCGTCGGCCCTTGACGGCGGATGTCAAGTTGCATCGTTGTCTTATGCCTGTGCTCCTGTCGGAGGATATTGTGGCTTTTCGTTAAAGACGCTTAGTATATATTACGCGTCTTTTGTTTTATTTATGGGATGATAGATCATGAAACTTATCGTTGGCCTGGGAAATCCGGGATATGAATATGTATGGACGCGCCATAACGCCGGATGGACGATCGTCGATTCTTTTGTGGCAAGGCTGGGGCTGCGGGAGCCGCAGATAAAGTTCCGCGGAGCCTATTGGGGCCCCGTCATCTGTTGCGGCGAACGCGTCTCATTTCTTGAGCCTCACACCTACATGAACCTGAGCGGCCTCTCCGTCGGCGAGGCCGCGCGCTACCAGAACCTGGAGCCCGAGGATATTCTTGTGATATCCGACGACGTCGCGCTGCCCTTCGGGCGTATACGTATGCGCAAAAGCGGTTCGGCGGGCGGACAGAACGGTCTTAAATCCATAATCGGCGCGCTTGGGACTCTCGACGTGCCGCGTCTGCGCGTTGGTATCGGCTCTCCCGAGGGGCGGATGGACCTCAAAGATTGGGTGCTCGGCAAGATACCGCAGGAACAGCGCCGGGAGTGGCACAAGATCGAGGATGCCGCCTGGGAGGCGCTGGAGCTCTGGCTCTCGGGAGACGTGGACAGGGCGATGTCGAAGGCAAACGGCTTCCGGTTAAATGTCGGAGAATAAAGATCTCTGCCAGGGAAGCTCCCTGGCGGCGCTGGACGAAGATCTGTGGCTGCGCAACAGGGGAGTGCATCTCGCCTCAAAGGGGGCGATGCGCCCCTGGGTCTGCCGTGATATAAAACATCCCCTGCTCGCGCTGCTGCCGGACGCGCGTCAGGCGCGCGATTTCGCGGCGGACGCCGAGGAGCTTGGCGTCCTTGATAATGTGAAGATACTGCCGGAGATGATACTCGCCGAGGATGATTTGAAGAGCGAGGCTCAGCGAATCGTGCGCGGCGACATCCTGGAGAATTTCCGATATAAAGGCGGCGTTCTCGCCGCCACCCCCGCCTCCCTGATGGCGCCCTTCTCGACCGGCGGGGACTATATGGAGCTGGAGTGCGGCAGGGAGGCCGGGCGCAGCCGTCTTATAGACTGGCTCGCGCAGAAGGGCTACGAGCGGAGCGACCTCGTCTGGACCCCCGGTCAGTTCGCCGTCCGCGGCAGCATCGTCGATATTTTCAGCCCCTCTGACATGTACCCCGTCCGCGTGGAATTTTTCGACGACGAGGTGGAGAGTCTCCGCTTCTTTGTCCCGGAGACCCAAAAGAGCCTGCGCACCATCCGCAAAAGCTCGGTGCAGAGTCTTGTCTCAAAGTCCGACAACCGGCTGGAAAACTATTTCCCGGATAATATGCGGATACTCTTCTTTGATCCGCACGGGCTCGATACGACTGCGGAGAACGCCGTCTGGCTGTGGCAGAGCCTCGACCGCGAAGACAGCGTGCCCTGGGAGGCATGGGAGAAGCTCTGCGCCGGTTTCACCGTCTACAGGCGGCTGCGTATCCTGCCGGACGTAAAAAACTGCGCCGCGCGTATGGCGGTGATGCAGTTTCCCAACTTCCGCGGCAAACTAAAAGAGGTAGAACTCTACTGTCTTTCCATGAACAAAGACGGTTACAGGATAAAGGTCGTCTCTGAGGCGGAACGCAACCTCCAGTGGGCGCGGATCAACGGCTTCGAGGCCTGCGAGGGAATATTGAGCGAAGGTTTTATCGACAGCAGTTCCAAGTACGCTGTGATGACCGACCTTGAACTCTCCGGTATCACCGTCGCCCGTCGGCGGATAGAAAACCGCGCGCCGAGCGACTGGGGTGCGGGGCTTATTCCGGGACAATGGGTCGTCCATGACGAATACGGCGTCGCCGTCTACCAGGGGGCGGAGCAGGTAAAGACCGCCGACGGCGAACAGGAATATCTAATTCTGCAGTTTGCCGAGGAGCGGCGGCTGCTTATCCCGGTGATGCAGTTCCATAAAATTTCGCCGTGGTCGCCGCTGCCGGGGCAGGAACCCACCGCCGACAACCTCAAGGGCTCACACTGGAAGCGGGCCGCTTCGCGGGCGAAGCAGATGGCGGAGCAGGCCGCGGCGGAGCTTATCAAAATATACGCCGAGCGCGAGGTGAGCAAGGGCTTCTCCTTCCCCGACAACCGGGAGATGATGCGCGAACTTGAGGAGAGCTTTACCTATAAGGAGACCATCGATCAGCTGCGCGCGATCGAGGATGTGGAGCGTGATATGGAACGCCCCGTGCCGATGGACCGCCTTATCGTCGGCGACGTCGGTTTTGGCAAGACCGAGGTCGCGATCCGCGCGGCGGGGAAGGCGGTATTTGCGGGAAAACAGGCGGCGATCATGGCGCCGACGACGCTGCTTGCGCAGCAGCACTTTGAGACCTTCACCGCCCGCTTCGCGAATACGCCGATACGCGTCGAGGTGATATCGCGTTTCGTCCCCGTGGGACAGCAGAAGCGCATATTGCAGGATCTCAGCGATGGCAAGGTGGACATCCTCATCGGCACCCACCGGATATTGACAGACGACGTGAAATTCAAGGACATCGGCCTCATAATCGTAGACGAGGAGCACCGCTTCGGCGTCATGCATAAGGATCACCTTAAAAAATCGATGCCGGGCGTCGATGTGCTGATACTCTCGGCGACGCCGATACCGCGTTCGCTCTCGCTTTCCATCAGCGGACTGCGCGACATGTCGATATTGCAGACGCCGCCCCAGCGTCGGCTGCCGGTAATCACCGTGGTGCGTCCCTTCTCCGAGGAGCTTCTGAAGAGCGCGGTGCTGCGCGAGAAGAACAGGGGCGGGCAGATATTCTTCGTCCATAACCGTATAAACGACCTGCAGGAGCGCGCCGTCATGCTAAAGCGCCTCTTTCCAAAGCTCAACATCGCGGTGGCGCACAGCAAAACGACGGAATCGGCGCTCGAAAAGACGATGTCCGAATTTGCCGTGGGAAAGATAGATATCCTCGTCTGTACGACGATCGTCGAAAGCGGGCTGGACATACCGGCAGCGAATACGCTGATCGTCGATGACGCGCACGAGCTGGGGCTCGCCCAGATGTACCAGCTCCGCGGACGTGTCGGACGCCGTGAGGAGCAGGCCTACGCCTTTTTGTTCTATCCCAGCAATGTCCACATCTCCGTTGAGTCCAGCGAACGGCTGGAGGCCATCGCCGAGCTTGACGAACTGGGGGCGGGTTACCAGCTCGCGCAGCGCGACCTTCAGATACGCGGCGGCGGCGACCTCATAGGCATCTCACAGCATGGCAACTCAAGTAAGATCGGCTACCAGAAATATTGCGACCTGCTCGCGGAAGAAATTTCCAAGATAAAGGGTACCTACAGGCCGCAGATGGAGCTGGAGATCGGCTTTCCCGTCTCCATTCCCGGCGATTATCTGCCGCAGGAGAATCTGCGCGTCACGCTCTACAGACGGCTGCTCAAAACCGACTCTCTGGCGGAGGTCCGCGAGCTGCGGGAAGAGACGGAGGACCGTTTCGGCAGGATACCCAACGAGCTGGATTTTCTCTTCAATGTCGCGGCGGTCAAAGGCGCCTCCTGCGATCTGGGGCTCACGAAGATGATCTGCAGCCGCTACGAGCTGGTATTGCAGGGCAACCCCGACGGCGCCTGGGAGCGGCTGCAGCTGCCGCCCAAATGGCGCCGCCGTCTTGACGGTTTCATCGGCCCCGGCGGGTTTGCGGGAATTAAGGATATCGCGCGGATAATTCAGGAACAAAATCCCGCGTCAATCTGATAGAATAGAGCAGGCGGGAGGGATTTGCCATGCAGGAAGAAAAGTCAATGTCGGAAAAATTTGTCAGGCTGGTCGAAGTGATGAAGCGCCTGCGCGCGCCGGACGGCTGCCCCTGGGATAGGGAGCAGGACTACATGTCGCTGCGCCGCTACATAATCGAAGAGGCCTATGAGCTTATCCAGGCGATAGAATCGCAGAATATCCCGAATATGTGCGAGGAGTGCGGCGACCTCATGCTGCAGGTGGTCTTTATCTCCTGTATGGCCGAAGAACGCGGCGACTTCACGATCTCGAACGTGATGGATGGGCTTATCAACAAGCTCGTCAGGCGCCATCCCCATGTTTTCGGCGATATAAGCGTCAAAGATTCCGACGATGTGCTGCGCAACTGGGAGCAGATAAAAACGGCGGAGCGCAAAGGCAAGGATGAGGATTCCTCTTATATGGCCGGTATCCCCCGCGGAATGCCCGCCCTGCTGCGCGCCTACCGGATACAGGAGCGTGCCGCGAAGCCGGGATTCGACTGGCCGAAGGGCGATACCGCGCCGGTATTGGCCAAGGTCGAGGAAGAGGTCGCGGAGCTGAAAGAGGCGATGGCCTGCAAGGGCAAAGAGGATGTCGCGGAGGAACTTGGAGATCTCATCTTCGCCGCCGTCAACCTTTCTCGCCATCTGGGGATAGATCCTGAGATCAATCTCCACCGGGCCTGTGAAAAATTTGACGCCCGTTTCAGGGATGTGGAAAAGTCGGTTGAAAAATCAGGCCGGCCGTGGAAAGATTATACCTTGGACGAGCTGGACGAATTTTGGAAAGAAGCAAAAAACAAATAAATTTGGAGGAATTCTTATGACGACAGAGGAAAAAATCAAGGAAGTACTTGCGAACCACGTATCACCCGCGCTTCAGTCACACGGAGGCGACTGTTCTTTCGTAAAATACGACGAACCCACCGCCACGCTCTATGTAGCGATGGAGGGCGCCTGCGGCAGCTGCCCCTTCGCGCTTGAGACGCTGCGCATGACCGTCGAGCAGGCGGTCATCGCGGAGGTGCCCGAGGTTAAGGCGGTAGAAAGGGTATAGGCGAATTCTAAAGTAATGAAAGAAACAAAACAGGAGGCCGAAAATCTCCTCTCGCTTACCGACGCCTCCGTCGTGAAGCTGCTCGCCGAGCACGAAGAGATACTGCGCCTTGTAGAGCAGAGCTTCCCCGTCAAGGTATACGCGCGGGGCAGCTCGCTCTCTATTAAGGGCGACGACGAAGCGCTGATAAAAAAGCTTGAGAACCTGCTCGTGCAGTATGCCGAGCTCTCGCTCTCCGGCCATAAGTTCAACAGCGCCGAGATACGCTACGGGCTCCACAGCATCCAGAACGGCGAGACGGTAAATCTGCGGTCGCTCTACAACGACATTGTCTGTATAAGCAACCGGGGCAAGGCCATCCGTCCATATACGAACGGACAGAAGGGCTACATCCAGGCCATTCGCGACAACGATATAACCTTCGGCATCGGCCCCGCGGGCACCGGAAAGACCTATCTTGCCGTCGCCCAGGCCGTCGCCTATCTGAAGTCCGCGAAGATCAGCCGCATCATCCTCGTGCGTCCGGTAGTCGAAGCGGGGGAGCGCCTCGGTTATCTTCCCGGCGATATGAACGAAAAGGGCGCCCCCTACCTGAGGCCGCTCTATGACGCATTTTATGAGCTGCTTCCGGCGGAGAGGTTCGACCGTTACTTTGAAAAGGGCGTCATCGAGCTCGCGCCGCTGGCCTATATGCGCGGGCGCACGCTCAACGACAGTTTCATCATCCTCGACGAGGCGCAGAACACGACGCCCGAGCAGATGAAGATGTTCCTTACGCGCCTCGGCTTCGGCTCGAAGGCCGTAATAACGGGGGATATCACGCAGGTCGACCTGCCCGGCACAAAAGAATCAGGGCTAAAGGTTGTGCAGGATATCCTGAAGGGTGTCCCCGGCGTCTCCTTCATCAAGCTCAACGACGGCGACGTGGTGCGCCATGAGATAGTACAGAGAATAGTGAGGGCCTACGAAGACTATGACAGACGGAGAGCAGAAAAACAGGCTGAAAGATAATTTAAAGGCCGTATTCGGCAAATTTTCATTCAGGCGCGAAAACAGGCAGTATATCATTTTTCGGGCTATCCTCCTCTGTGTCGCGACGCTGCTTGTAAGCGTCAACTGGTACATGTTTGACCGGAGGGAGAACTACCAGATCGGTATCCCCTCCGAAAGGACATACTTCGCCCTCACCTCCGCTCGCTATGAGGACCGGGCGGCGACGCTCGAACTGCGCCAGCGCGCGGCGTCGCGTATTATCGACGTCATGGTGCAGGATGAAAAGATCGCCTTTGAGGTCTCGCGGCGTCTTGAACTGCTGGAAAAGGGCGAACTCAAACAGCTATTCAACGCGCCGCTGCTCAGCATCTACAACAGGCAGAGCGCCGCCTCGCAGAGAGAGATCGTCGAAGCCGCCCTCGATATTGGCCGGAAGGTCCGCGACGAATCGACGGATCGTGAGCAGCAGACCACCCTCATCTGGAAATACCTTAAAGAGACGAAGCTCTCGCAGTCCGAGCGCAATGTCGCCTTTCAGATGCTTGACGTGGTTCTCAACCCCTCGCTGCAGTCCGACGGGGAGATGGTCCAAAAACTGCGCGAAGATGTCGCCGCGCAGATACCCTCCGTCATAAAGGAGATACGTCCTGGCTCCGTGCTGGTACAGAAGGGGCAGGTCGTCACCCCTTCGCTGGCGAAGCTGCTTGCCTCGCAGGGTTATCCGGACGCCACCTTTCCCTGGAAACACCTTATCTTTATCCTTGGCGCGATCACCATCTGGAGCTTCTGGCCGGTGTGGATCGCCAGTGGCCTGCGTGAAAAACTTTCGATGCGCGAGTGGATATACATCGCCGTCGTGCTTTCCGTCGTCTGGACCCTCGAGGTCGTCTTCGCCCGCTTCGGCGGCTACTCGATGGCGGTACTCGGCCTTACCGGCTGGCTCTGCCTTACACTGCCCGTATCGCTTTCATTCCATATCATCTTCGGCGGCGGCGTGATCAGCGTCATCATCGCCTTTGGCACCAACCCCGGCATCGTATGTCTCGGCTGTATCCTCGCGGCCTTCTCCGCGGGTATTGGCCGTATCCTCTTTATTGACCCGCCAAACCACCGCATCACCATCTGGCGCAATCTCTTTTTCCTTGGGCTCTGCCTCGGCGCCGCCTCGATCTGTATTCACTGGGGGCTCGGCCTCTACTTTGACTATAATCTCGCCCTCGGCGCGGTGCTCTTCAGCGCGATCTGGGGGACGATCGTCGTCGCGCTGCTGCCTCTGTGGGAGAATGTCTTCGACGTCCTCTCGCCGCTGCGGCTGCTCGAACTGAGCCACCCCTCGCAGCCGCTTATCAAGAGGCTGCAGATGGAGGCTCCCGGAACATACAACCACGTCCTTATGGTCGGTACGCTCGCCGAGGCGGCGGCAGACAAGCTGCACATGAACGGGCTCCTTGTAAAGGCGGGCGCCTACTACCATGACATCGGCAAGCTCAAGAACCCGCAGTATTTTGTTGAAAACCAGCGCCACGGCAAGAACATCCACGACAGCCTGCCGCCGACGCTCTCGGGGCAGCTGCTGATATCGCATGTGAAGGAGGGGCTTGATATCGCCGCGCAGACCAACCTGCCAAAGTCCCTGCGCCGCTTCATCAGCGAACATCACGGCACCACCTCGCAGAGGTATTTCTACGAAAAGGCGAAGGCGCTCGGCGAGGATGTCACCGAGGCCCAGTTCCGCTATCCGGGGCCGCGGCCGCAGTCGCGCGAGACGGCGCTCGTAATGCTCGCAGATTCCGTGGAGGCAGCGGTCAAGGCGCGCAACAAGCCCTTTGAGAACAACAGGGAGCTCTCTGATTTTATAAATCAGGTCATTCGCAGCAAGATCGAGAGCAACCAGCTCAACGATGTTGACTTTACGATGAAGGAGATGTCGCTGATCACGGAGGCCTTCATGGAGGTATTCCAGGTGACCTACCATTCCCGCGAGGTAAAGAATATCAACGAGATAATCAAAGAGGCCAAGCTCAAGGGCGGAGAACATAAAGAGATACCCGCCGGCATGATCGAAACCGCCGTCGTTCCTGTCGCCGATACCGGCGAGACAGAGAAAAAAGAGGAGGATGAAAAGGATGAAAACCACGATACACTGCGGTGAGATATTTAACGAGAGCAACAGCTCCATGTGCTGCGGCGAAAGGATAAAGAAGCTGGAGAAAATACTGTCCGCCTATCTTGAAGAAACCAAGATCCTCCCCGAGGCGGCCGCGGAGTGCGAGATATCGCTTACCTTCGCGGATGTGAATCAGATCGCCGGGATCAATGAGGAATACCGGGAAGTTGCCGGTCCTACGGACGTGCTTTCCTTCCCGATGTGGGAAAATGAGGACGGCGGGTTCGAGCCGCCGGAAGACTGGGAGCGGCTTACGCTTGGCGACATCATCGTCTGCCCAGAGATCGTCGCGAAGAACGCCGCCGATAACGGCAAAACCGCAGAGTATGAAACGGTGCTCGTCATCTGTCACGGTTTTCTTCACCTCATCGGCTTTGACCATGCCGACGACGCGGAGCGCGAGCGTATGTGGCAGGTACAGGATTCTCTGGTCGCCGGATTTTTTGCGGAGGGCTAGGACGATGGCTGAGAACCCGCTGCTTGAGAAAGCGGCGGCGAAGAAACTTCTCGCCGAGGCCGCCCGGGCCCGGGCGGCGGCCTACGCCCCCTATTCGGGTTTCTGCGTCGGCGCGGCGCTGCTATTCGAAAACGGCCTCACCGTCTCCGGCTGCAACGTGGAGAACGCCAGCTACAGCCTCTCTATCTGCGCGGAACGCAACGCGATGACGACCGCCCTCACCAAAGGGCTGCGTCTGCCGCTTGCCGTCGCCGTGGCCGGTCCCGAGGGCGTTTTCTGCCCGCCATGCGGCGCCTGCCGCCAGTTTCTCGCCGAATTCAATCCCGATATGGCCGTAGTGCTGAAGGATGCCGACGAGCCTGTGATCTATACATTAAGAGAGCTGCTGCCGCTTTCGTTTTCTTTGGAGGAAAATCGCTGAGGCGGCGCGCACGAAGAGAGAGTGAATGTTAATGAGTGAAGAAAAAAAATTCCGCAGCGGCTTTGCCGCCCTGCTGGGACGTCCCAACGTGGGAAAATCGTCGATAATAAACGCGCTGCTCAAAGAGAAGGTGGCGGCGGTCTCACCGAAGCCGCAGACCACCCGCAACGCCGTGCGCTGCATATATACCTCGGAAGACGAACAGATCGTCTTTGTGGACACCCCAGGCATCCATGTGCCTCAGCATGCGCTGGGCGACTTTATGATGAAAGAGGCGGAGGAGTCTCTCATGCTTGTGGACGCCGTCTGCTATGTCGTCGAGGCGCAGGACCGCGCCGTGAGCGAAAAGGACGAAATCATCCTCAAAGTGCTGGAGAATGTCTCGCAGCCCGTTGTGCTGGCCGTGAACAAGATCGACAAGCTGGCGGACTTTGAGGACTATAAAAAGGCCGCGGCGGTCTATGAAAAATATATAAAACCCGCCGCCGTCGTTCCCGTGTCGGCCAACAACCGCCGAGGGCTGGAGGAGCTCGCGGCGGCGATCAGCGCCCTGCTGCCGGAGCAGCCGCCGATCTATCCCGAGGATATGCTGATGGATTCTACGGAGCGCTTTCTCGCCTCGGAGGTCATCCGCGAGAAGATATTCCGCCACACCAACGAAGAGGTCCCCCACGGAGTGGCCGTGATCATTGACGAGTTCAAGAGCCCCGACGAGTTTCCTGATAAAAAGGTCTGCGATATCCGCGCCACGATAATCGTCGACCGTCCCGGACAGAAGGGGATCATCATTGGTAAGAACGGCGCGATGCTGAAACAGATCGGCAGCGAAGCCCGCAAGGAGCTTGAGGAGAAATTCGGCCACAAGGTATTCCTCCAGCTTTGGGTAAAGGTGAAACCCGGATGGCGCAAATCGCCGGAAGAGCTGCGGAGGCTGGGGTACAATAGTTGATCCCCGTCCAGCTGCCGCAGGGGCACTACTCAAAGACGGGAACGGTGCTTCTAAGAAGGGATTCCTCCAGGGAGGGGCAGTCCCTTCTGCTTTTTATGCGCGAGTTTGGCCCGCGGTGGGTCAGCGCCCCCGCGGCGACGGGAAAAAACCGCTTCGGAGGTTCCACCGAACCGCTGACCTGGGGCGAATTTTTACTTTACCAGAGCCCGTCAAAACTATATCTGCAGGGCGCGGAGGTCAAAGAGGACTTTCTGTCGCTGCGCCAGTCGCCGGCGTCCCTTCTCTGCGCGCTGCGCATCTATAAGCGGACCTCGAAAGAGGCCCCGGCGGACTGTGAGAACGACGCGCTGCTGCGGATGCTCTGGAGCGCGCTGGTACAGCTGCGCGAAAAATGTCCCTCCTACATCGTGGAGCTTCGTTTTACCTGGAAGCTGCTGAATCTTATGGGGATCGCCCCCTCCCTTGACCTCTGCGTCGAATGCGGCGGTCTGCTTACAGAGGGCGGCCGGCTGACGCAGGCGGGGATGTGCTGCCGCCGCTGTTCGCAGGGCAGGGGGGAGGAGGTGGGCGCCGATGAGCTCGCGGAGCTTAGGCGGGCTGTCGCCCTTCCGCATGAAAAATTCATCCTCTGGTCATGTGAAACACGTCAAAAAGATTGTTATATTAAGAATTTAAAAATGTTATCGCCATATTTTAGCAATATGCGCTAAAATAGTTCAAATATAGAAGAGCAGCACTCATCAAAGGAGGCAACAGAAGGTGAATTTTCAAGAGATAGTTATGCGCCTTGAGCATTTTTGGGCTTCTCAGGGTTGCGTCATCCAGCAGCCGTACGACTTGGAAGTCGGCGCCGGTACGATGAATCCCGCTACGACACTGCGTGTTCTCGGTCCTGAGCCCTGGCGCGTAGCTTACGTTGAACCTTCCAGAAGACCAACAGACGGAAGATACGGAGAAAACCCCAACAGGCTTCAGCATTATTACCAGTACCAGGTCATCATCCAGCCGACGCCCGACAACATCCAGGAGATGTATATCGAAAGCCTGAAGGTTCTCGGCATCGATCCGGCGGAGCATGATATCCGCTTTGTCGAGGACGACTGGGAAAACCCGACGACCGGCGCCTGGGGGCTTGGCTGGGAGGTCTGGCTTGACGGCATGGAGGTCACTCAGTTCACCTACTTCCAGCAGATGGGTTCGCTTGACATGGATGTCGTGCCCGCGGAGCTCACCTACGGTCTCGAAAGGATCGCGATGTTCGTCCAAAAGGTCGACAACGTTTACGACCTGCAGTGGGTTGGCGAGATCAAATACGGCGACGTTCACCACAAGGGTGAGGTCGAAAATTCGACATACAACTTTGAGATCGCCGACACGGAGATGCTTTTCAATCTATTCAACAAATACGAGGCGGAGTCGAAGCGCGTGCTTGAGGCAGGGCTTGTGCTTCCCGCCTACGATTACGTCCTTAAATGTTCGCATTCCTTCAACCTGCTCGACGCGAGAAACGCCATCAGCGTCACCGAGAGGACCGGCTATATAGGCCGCGTTAGAAACCTCGCCTCCGCCTGCTGCCAGGCATACGTCAAGCAGCGCGAGGAGATGGGGCACCCGCTGATGGGAAGATTTGACAAATACGAAAAAGGAGGCGTCCGCTGATGTCCGACCTTCTCTTTGAAATAGGAACCGAAGAAATACCCGCGAGGTTTATGCCGAAGACGCTCGCCGACCTCGTCCAGTACGCGGAAGAGGAGCTCTCCGGAGCGCATATACCGCACGGCGGGATCAAGTCGGAGTGCACGCCGCGCCGCCTCGTTATCACAGTAAAGGATCTCTCCGACCATCAGGAGGATTCCGTAGAGGTCTCAAAGGGGCCGATGAAGGCGCAGGCCTTCGACGCCGAGGGCAACCCCACAAAGGCGGCGCAGGGTTTCGCGCGCAGCAAAGGGGTCGAGGTCTCAGAGCTTAAAGTTGAGACCATAGGCGGCGCGGAGTACGTCGTGGCCGAGAAGCGCACCAGCGGGCAGCCGACGATGGAGGTCCTGCCCCAGCTCCTTGAAAAGATCATCCATCGCCTCTCATTCCCGAAGAGCATGTACTGGGCCGACAAGACGGTGCGTTTCGCGCGTCCCGTGCGCTGGCTCGTGGCGCTCTACGGCGACCGTCCCGTCGATATATCATTCGGCGGCGTAAAGAGCGGTACCGCCTCCAGGGGCCACCGCTTCATGGGGAGCGAGTCCGTGCCGGTGAAAGACGCCGCCTCCTACGCGGCGGCGATGCGTGAAAATTTTGTCGTCACCGATCCTGAGGAACGCAAGGCGATGATACTCGCCGGCGTCGCCGAGATCGAAAAGGAGCTTGGCGCGAAGGTCACCGTCGATCCCGAGCTGCTTGAGGAAAACGTACATCTCAACGAATACCCGATACCCTTTTACGGCAGCTTTGACAAGGAGTTTCTCGACATCCCCGCCGAGGTGCTCATCCTCTCGATGGCCAAAAACCAGCGTTACTTCCCGGTCCATGACGCGAACGGCAAACTGATGGCCAACTTCATCGGCGTCAGCAACAACCGCGCGAAAGATATGAACGTCGTGCGGGAGGGCAACGAGCGCGTTCTGCGCGCGCGTCTCTACGACGCGGCCTTCTTCTGGAAAGAGGACCAGCAGAAGTCGCTCGACACCCGCGCCGAAGAGCTCAAGAACGTGACCTATCAGGAACAGCTGGGCTCCGTCTACGACAAGGTGCAGCGTATCAAGAAACTCACCCTCTGGCTTGCGGACGAGCTTAAAAGCGACGTCGACCGGACAAAGCTCGCGCGCGCCTGCGACCTCGCGAAGGCCGACCTTGTCATGAACATGGTCTACGAATTTTCCGACGTGCAGGGAGTCATGGGACGCGAATACGCGCGTAAGGCCGGAGAGCCGGAAGAGGTCGCCCTCGCGCTCTACGAACAGTACCTGCCGAGATTCGCTGGAGACGAGCTGCCCTCGCATATAGCGGGCGCGCTGCTTGGCATCGGCGAGCGTCTCGATACGCTCGCGGCGATATACAAGATAGGGCTCGAGCCTACCTCGTCGCAGGACCCCTACGGACTGCGCCGCGCGGCAAGGACCATCAACGAACTTATCTGGGGACTCTCCCTCGACATAGATATGGACAAGGCCCTCGAAATGGCGGCCGCGCAGCTTGAGCTTGCGCCGGAGCGTATAGAGAAGATGAAGGCCTTTATCGCCCTGCGCCAGCAGGTGCAGCTGCGCGAAAAGGGCTTCAGCCATGAGGCGGTGGCCCTCGCGATGCAGACCGTTCCCAGCCGTCCTTTGCAGATATACCGTCTGGCCGAGGTACTGACCAAGGCGAGCGGCGAGGCGTGGTTCGCCGAACTCATCACGGCGGCGGTGCGCGTGAAAAATCTGCTCTCCAAGTCAGGGGAAGAGGCCGGCTCCATCGATGCCGCGAAATTCACCACGGAGGCGGAAAAGAATCTCTACGGAGAACTTGGCAAGCTGACGAAAGAGGCCAAGAGCGCCGTCGAACGCTGCGAGTGGGATAAACTTGCCGCGACAATGGCGGAGTTGGCTCCGGTGATCGCCCAGTTCTTTAACGACGTGCTCGTGATGGACCCCGATCCCGCGGTGCGCGCCAACCGTATCGCGCTGCTTAAAGAATGTCAGGCTTTCTTTATGCAGATCGGAGATTTCAGTATATTGAAATAATAAGTTTTTGGCGTAAAGGGTGTTACAATAGCGGTAGTTTCTAAGAGGTAAAAAAACTGTTAAAACGCGGTAAATTGTTGCGTTGACTGTTTTTATTCTCATTTCGAGGAGGTAGTAGCATGGTTGAAGCAAAAAAGTACATTTACGACTTCAACGAAGGCAGCGCCGACATGAGGACGCTACTGGGCGGCAAAGGTGCGAACCTTGCCCAGATGTGGAAGATAGGACTTCCGGTACCGCCAGGATTCATCATTACCACCGAAGCTTGCCATAAATACTGGGAGGAAAAGGATTTCATCACCAGCATTTGGAGCGACGTTGAGGCCGCGGTGGCGAGAGTGGAAGAGCTTGCCGGGAAAAAATTCGGCTCCTCGCAGAATCCCCTCCTTGTATCGGTACGCTCCGGAGCTCCCGTCTCGATGCCGGGAATGATGGACACGATCCTCAACCTCGGACTCAACGATGATACAGTCGCCGCCCTCGCCAAATCGGCGGGCGACGAGAGATTCGCCTATGACAGCTACCGCCGTTTCATTCAGATGTTCTCCGACGTCGTCCTCGAGGTAGACCTTGACAAATTTGAGGAACGCCTCGCGCAGGCGAGAGAGAACGCCAGCGTGAAAGAGGACTACAAGATCCCCGCCGAAGAGCTCAAAAAACTCGTCGTCGACTACAAGAAGATCGTCGAAGAGGCCGGACATACATTCCCCTCAGATCCCTGGGTGCAGCTGCGTCTGGCGATAGACGCCGTCTTCCGCAGCTGGAACACGCCGCGCGCCATCACCTACCGCAAAATAAACAACATTCCCGCTGAATACGGTACGGCGGTGAACATCGTGACGATGGTATTCGGAAACCTTGGAGACGACTGCGGCACCGGCGTCTGCTTCACAAGAAGCCCATCCAACGGAGAAAACAAACTCTTCGGAGAATACCTCATCAACGCCCAGGGCGAGGATGTCGTCGCCGGTATCCGCACCCCTGTGCCTATCACTTCGCTCGAAGCGGCGATGCCCGAGGTCTACAAAGAATTCCACCGTATCGCGAAGCTGCTTGAGACCCACTACCGCGACGCTCAGGATATAGAATTTACCGTTGAAAGAGGGAAACTTTACATCCTCCAGACCCGTAACGGGAAACGCACCGCGTCTGCGGCGGTGAGGATCGCGATGGATATGCTCCACGAGGGACTCATCGACGCGGCGACCGCGGTATCGCGCGTCGCTCCGGAACAGGTAGAACAGCTGCTTCACCCGCAGATCGACCCGAAGGCCAAACGTAATGTGATCGTCAAGGGACTCCCCGCCTCGCCAGGCGCGGCGGTCGGCAGAGTGGTCTTTGACGCAGACGAGGCCGCCGAACGCGGTGGAAAGGGCGAAGCCGTCATCCTTGTTCGTCCCGAGACGACCCCAGACGACATTCACGGTCTCTTCGCGGCACAGGGCGTTCTCACAAGCCACGGCGGAATGACGAGCCACGCGGCCGTCGTCGCCCGCGGCCTCGGCAAGCCCTGCGTATCCGGCGCGGAATCGGTGAAGATCGATCTCGCGGGCGGGACCTTTACCGTCGGCGGCGTCACCGTCAAGAAAGACGACTTCCTCACCCTTGACGGAACCCTCGGAGACGTAATCCTGGGGAAGATGGAGCTCATCGAGCCGCAGTTTGACGAAAACTTCCGTGAACTGCTCGAAAACGCCGACAAGATATCGAACCTCCAGGTATGGGCCAACGCCGATACCCCGGAGGACGCGCGCCGCGCCCGTGGTTTTGGCGCGAAGGGCATAGGCCTCTGCCGCACCGAACACATGTTCATGGCCGCCGAGCGCCTGCCGGTCATGCAGGAGATGGTCGTCTCCACCACCACGGAAGAGCGCGTGGCGCAGCTTAAAAAGCTCGAAGTGATGCAGGAAGAGGACTTCCTCGGTATCTTCGAGGCGATGGAGGGACTGCCCGTAACGGTGCGTCTCCTCGACCCGCCGCTCCACGAATTCCTGCCGAAAATACCGGAGCTGACCAAGGCCCTTGAGGGACTCGCTCCCGAGAGCGCTGAGGCGAAAAAGATCAACGCCACGATAGCCCGCGCGCGCGAACTTCACGAACAGAACCCGATGCTCGGTTTCCGCGGCTGCTGCTTGGGCATGATATTCCCAGAAATCTACGAGATGCAGGCCCGCGCCATCTTCAACGCCGCCTGCAAGCTCACCAAAAAGGGACTGCACATTATCCCCGATATCATGATCCCGCTCGTCGGCACCCAGGAAGAGATGAAGCGTATGCGTAAACTCGTCGATGAAATCGGCGCCGCGGTTATCAAAGAGAGCGGTGTATCGCTTGAATACATGGTAGGTACGATGATCGAGCTGCCGCGCGCGGCCATGGTCGCCGACCAGCTCGCCGAATATGCGCAGTTCTTCAGCTTCGGCACCAACGACCTCACGCAGACCACCTTCGGTTACTCGCGCGACGACGCTGAGGGTAAATTCCTCGGACAGTACGTCGAGATGGGCGTCTTTGAAGAGAATCCCTTCGCGCGTCTGGACCGTGACGGTGTCGGCGCTCTGATGGAGATCGCGGTGGAGAAGGGGCGCTCTGTACGTCCCGAGATCCAGCTCGGCATCTGTGGAGAGCACGGAGGCAACCCCTCCAGCATCGCCTTCTGCAACAAACTGGGCCTCAACTATGTGAGCTGCTCGCCCTTCCGCGTGCCGGTCGCCCGCCTCTCAGCGGCCCTTGCCGCCCTTGGAGTGCTTAAATAGTCCGGCGACGGCTGATCACTGAAATAAAGTAAACAGGGGCCGCGTCCTTCGTGCAGAGGGAGGCGGCCCCTGTTATTACGTTATTATCACAGAGAGGGTGTGAGGCGCGCTGAAACACATATTGAACAAAAACATAAGAGAAAATGCGGAGCTTAGAGGCAGCTTCTTCGCGTTGGCGGAACGTGTCTTTGGACTGTCCTTCGCCGGATGGTACGCTGAAGGCTACTGGCGTGAAAAATATATTCCCTATGCGCTGACGTATGGAAATGACGTCGTTGCAAACGCATCCGTGAACATTATCGACATGGAGTGGCGTCACAAACCGCGAAGATATATTCAGATTGGCACCGTTATGACCGCGCCGGAATACAGAAAAAGGGGATTTTGCCGCCGACTGCTTGAAACTATACTGAAAGACTGGCGTAAAGAGAGCGACGCGATATATCTTTTCGCCAATGACGGTGTTCTGGACTTTTATCCGAAATTCGGTTTTGAAAGAGCCGTACAATATCAATATACGGTGGAGCTGCGGCACAGGCGGCGTATTGGCGAAACCAGAAAACTCGATATGTCCGCTGCCGCGGACGTCGCGATACTTGAGGAGTATTACAAAAAATCAAATCCCTATTCCGCGTTTACGGAGAGGGATAACTTCGGGCTGCTGATGTTCTATTGTTCCTCCTTTATGAAAGATTGCGTCTATCTATCCGAAGATTTGGGCGTTGTGGCGGTAATGGGCAGGGAAAGCGAAAATCTGATCTGTTACGATATATACGGCGACGGAGCACGTCCACTGCTGGAGGCGCTTGAAACCTTTGCCGGAATTGAAGCAAAGAACGTTCTGCTTGGCTTTACCCCGACTGATTTTATATCGATGGAGGGCGTTGAAGTCGGCGGCGGCGATACGCTCTTTATGCTCAAAGGAAAAGAAAATTTATTTTGTCGTAACAGAATATCTTTCCCGCTCCTTTCCCATGCGTGACCGATAAATTATGTTTTGAGGGCTGGAATGTTGTACAGTAAGGCTTCCGTTGGCTATAATAGGGAGGAGGATATCTACCGGCAGGGGAGACCCTCCGCGCGCTGTCGTGGCTTGCGGCCTGCGACGGCCTTAAGCTGACAAACCTGCCAATAAATGGAGAAGAATAGATGACGATACGCGAACGTTGGGAAGAGATAGAGAGACAGATACTGGCCCCGCAGGCCTGTTTGGCGGTGAACAGCAGGGGGCGCGAGCGCCCGGAGGAGCCCTGCGCGATACGCACCTGTTTTCAGCGCGACAGAGATAGGATCATACACTGCAAATCATTCCGCCGGCTAAAATACAAAACCCAGGTACTGCTGCTGCCGGAGGGAGACCACTACCGGACACGGCTCACCCATACCCTTGAGGTATCTCAGATCGCGCGTACCATATCGCGCGCGCTGCGCCTCAACGAGGACCTCACGGAGGCTGTCGCGCTGGGACATGACCTCGGCCATACCCCCTTCGGACACATGGGCGAAACGGTGCTTGACAGGCTTGCGAAACAAAACGGCCTGACTGGATTCCACCATGCGGCACAAAGCCTGCGTGTCGTCGACCGCATTGAGAAAGATGGCCGTGGGCTAAACCTCACCTGGGAGGTGCGTATGGGGATCATTCAGCACTCTAAGGGACAGGTGGACGTCCGTTCCGGCTATGACCTAACCAATCCTACGACAATGGAGGCCTGGGTCGTCCGTGTCTCCGACTCTCTGGCCTACCTTAACCACGACATCGATGATGCCCTGCGTGCCGGTCTCATCGAGGATAACGAGATGACGCCTGAGATGCGGGAGGTCGTCTCCATACCAAACTCCAAAAGAATAAACGGTATGATCATGGATGTGATTGAAAACAGCACTCCGGAGGCGGTCCGATTCAGCGACGATATGCTTGGGTACATTGAGCGGCTTCGCAGTTTCCTCTACCGCCACGTCTACACACGCGCCAACGCTCAGATAGAAGATTCCCGTGTTGAACATGTCCTCACGGCGCTCTTCAACGCGCGCATGGATAAAAACGGCGGTTCCGCACAGGAGGCGGTTGACATGATATCTGGTATGACCGACCGGTACGCCCTCCATCTCTTCCAGAAGACCTTCGTGCCGAGCCCCTGGCCGGATCCGAAAAATATAATATAAAGCGAAGGCCGGAGCGTCAAAACTCCGGCCTTCGCTTTTTGTATTCGTTTACGGTAATTTCTGTATTTATTCGATAATATTATACTTTCGAAGCAATTCCTGATACTTTGCCTCCATATCCGTCTGCTGGCTTGGATCTTTCTTATAAGGATCAGCGGATGAACTCGGCAGCTTTACCGGCTCCTTCTCTGGAGCCTTCTTCTGCGGTATCGGCGCGGAATCAGTCTGCCCAGAATTGTCCTGAGGCTGTGTGAGGTCCTCCCCCGCAAGCTTCATCGCATACTTATTGGAGGTGGCCTCGTCATCGATAGGCGCCAGCAAAAGCTGTGGGGCGTTATCATCCGCGCGCGCCGCCGAGAGCGAGCCTCCATGCCACGGGCAGATGGATGTAGGCGCGCGCCCCTGCGCCATCAGCAGCGTTGTCGCGGGGCATCCCTCCGCCGCGATGAACCCTGTTGTCTTGCAGACCCTTACGGCCTCAACCTCAGCGTCGCCGGGGATGGAGAAGGAAGAGGGCAGGTTCATCTTTGAGACCGCGTATGAGACAAATTCCTTCCACACCGGCAGCGCCGCGACCGCGCCGGTAGACCTGCCGCCCAGCGGTTTATGATTGTCGTTGCCGATATATACGACCACGACAAGTCCCGGGACTCCCCCGACGAACCAGGCGTCCGTCCAGTCGTTTGTCGTACCGGTCTTACCGAAGGTCTCGTAATTGGGGATCTTGGCTCTCGCGCCGGTTCCCCAGCCTGTGACCTGTTCGAGCATAGAGCGTATCGAGACGGCCGTTGTGGGGGAGATCGCGCTCGTCAGCTTGGGGCCGTTCTGCTCCAGAGATTCCCCGCGCTGGGAGAGTATCTCCTTCACGGCATAAGGCTCCACCTTATAACCGTTGTTTGCAAAGGTGGAATAGGCGATAGACATCTCAAGCGGCGTTACGCTCGCCGTGCCGAGAGCCACCGAAAGATCGTCCGGCAGATAAGGGGTCGTGATACCGATGCGGCGCGCAAGATCGGCGATACGTCCAACGCCGTCTATCTGCGCAAGACGCACCGCGGAGGTGTTGATCGATTTCGCGAGTGCGGTGAGCAGCGTTATTTCGCCGTCATACTTATTGGAGGTATAGTTGCTCGGTGACCAGCCGTTAGGGAAAAGCAGCGGCGCGTCGAGTATATGGTCCACGCCGCGGTAGCCCTGTTCAAGCGCCGTCGCGTAGACGATCGGTTTAAAAGACGAGCCGGGCTGGCGGTAGGCCTGCGTCGCACGGTTAAACTTGCTCTTATCGAAATCACGGCCTCCCACCATAGCGAGGATCTCTCCCGTATTCGGGTCCAACGCGATAAGCGCCCCTTCATGCGGCATCTTTGAGACGATCTCCTCCGCCTTCTTCTGAAGGTCGATGTCAAGCGTCGTGTGGACCTTTAGGCCGCCGCGGTATATCTTATCGGTACCATAGTTGGGAAGCAGCTGCTTGAAGAGGATGTACGAGACAAAATAGGGCGCTCCTTCCAGAGATATAGAGTTAGTCCGCGCCGTGCGTTTGGCGAGAGCCGGATTCTTGTTTAGATAGGAATCGTAATCATCTTTTGAAATCCAATCAAGATCCAGCATTCGGCACATGACGTAGGCCTTTCTCGTCTGCGAGCTCTTTCCGCTCCTAAAGGGAGAATATTTCTCCGGCGCGGCTACGAGCCCCGCTAAAATCGCCGACTCGTCTATCGTGAGGTTTTTCGGCGCTTTGGCGAAATAGGTCTTTGCCGCCGCCTCCACCCCGTAGGCGCCGTGTCCCATATATATGGTGTTCAAATACATCTCAAGCAGCTGATCCTTAGTGTATATCCTTTCAAGGCGTAGCGCCAAAACCGCCTCTTTCGCCTTGCGGATGATAGTCTTCTCATTAGAGAGGAACAAATTTCTCGCCAGCTGCTGTGTTATCGTGCTCGCGCCCTGCTTTGCCCCCATATGGAAAATGTCTACGATTATCGCGCGGACGATCGCGACCGGCCTGATGCCGGAGTGGTCGTAAAAAGAGTCGTCCTCCGCCGCCAATATCGCCTTGACCATCCAGGGAGAGATCGCATCGAGCTTCACCCAGGTCCTGTTTTCCTGGAAAAGCTGCGTTACCACTTTACCATTGCGGTCATATATAGTCGTCGCGAGACTTGGTTGATGGTCGAGCATATCCTGATAAGAGGGCAGCGTATTCGTGATGTCCTTCAGGAAAAATATCATCGCTACCGCGACCACCGCGCCGATAACGGCGGCTAGCAGGAGCAGTGATGAGAATATTGAAAAGACAAAGGACTTCTTTTTCTTGGTCTTATGTTCCAGCGAAAAGTCCTTGTCATTGCGTGTTGCATACGACATTATTTATTTACCTCCGAAGTCGATCGTACATACAACGGCATTATATCATATATCAAAATTTTTCCAGCCGTGTCGCGATATATTCGACGGCCCTATCATAGACGGAATGGCGTCACGCAGATGAATCGCCAAATAGTGTAGAGAGGAAATGGAAATGCGCGTCTGTCCCCTATTATGCTGGGCGCTTGGACAAGATGGCGGTTAAATAGGTCGGAGTTGAAAGATATACGAAATTTTTAAAAATAGGGGGTTGCAATTTTTAGCAATCCGTAATATACTACCTCCTGTCGCCGATACGAGGCACTACGAAATCGGAAACGGCGGCGTGAACCATGTCAATAGAATACAGTGCATAAGGAATAAAAAGAATTGTTTATAGCAATTCCAGCGAGAGAGCGCTAGGAATCAAACGGAGAGTTTGATCCTGGCTCAGGACGAACGCTGGCGGCGTG